>DAOUWX010000279.1 GCA_030666935.1 Atribacterota bacterium
CACATTAAAATGCCTTAGACCCAAGACTTTGCGCTCTACTCTTTAGAGTAGTTTGCTTTTTTCAACCTTTTTAAATTTTTATAATGTTTTTAGTACTTGTACTTGTATTACTATATACGACATGAGTTTTAAAAATCCTTCTTTTTGGAGAAAGTTTTTCAAAATATTATTTATAAGGTTGAAAAGCTGCATAAAAATGGGAACTGTTGTATGTATTTTAACAGAGGCAAGGCTATAAAAATAGGAGGTAAATAAGATGAAAAGAGAGTGTAAAACCATTATAGACCCGGTTTCCGGTTTAAAAAACACTGAGGGTTGAAGCATTCAACACTTTATGAAAAGTTAGAAAAAGTTACCGAATTATCGAGCATGAACAACCGTCCCCTGTTCCTCTCACTTGAATGGAGTTATGTCAAATGTGAAGACCTCACCCCATTATTCCCTTGCATTACAATACTCTCTAACCCCGGTTACTATTGCTTGTAAATTAGATATTGGAGTAGTAAGCGGAACTGCACACTCCGGAGCAATCATTTCAATCCCAGCATCAATATTCTCAAATACCGCTTTCTTTACATCCTCTGGTGTTCCAAATAAAAGTATTTCAATATTATTAATATTACCGGCTAAAATTATCTTATTTCCTACTGCTTCTTTGGCTTCTTGAGGAGTATTTTTGGATTCAAAGTGGAACACTTTAAAACCGGTGTCTGCAATGTCAGGCATTCTATCCACTGTCCG
This sequence comes from Atribacterota bacterium, assembly GCA_030666935.1. Lineage (GTDB taxonomy): Bacteria > Atribacterota > Phoenicimicrobiia > Phoenicimicrobiales > Phoenicimicrobiaceae > Sediminicultor. The sequence continues at coordinate 742 of DAOUWX010000279.1, forward strand.
ACCACAGATATGCAATATTACCGGACCGTTTATCTTGGCACTAATTTCTTGATGGATGGGTTTTAAAAATTTGGCATAACACTTTGCACTGACCAAATCACCTGTAGCATGGTCGGCAAGCGTTACCAGATCTGCTCCTGCTTCAAACTGTGCGTTAGCAAATTTAACTGTTGCCTTCTTTAAACGGTTTAAAATCTCACTAACCATATCTGGGTCCAGGATAGTATCCATCAAAAATTTTTGCACACCAAACAAATGATAGGCGAGGGTCCAAGGACCCATCACCTTACCTATAATGACAGCCTCATCACTGTATTTATTTTTTAATATTTTTAAAGCATTTATAACAGTTTTAATAGCAATATGGTCTAAAAAATTTTTTGGAATTTTAATTTCATCCGGTGTATGATAAAGACACCCTTTAACATCAGGCATTTGATCTTTTTTTCCCCAATCCATTCCGCATCCAAAAGCTGCCGCTTCTTGTTGTATACTAAAATAAGGGGCAATACTATCAAATTCTAATATTTCGTAACCTGTAGCAGCTAAAGTAGCCATCTTTTCTGCATTTGTATGTACATAAGGGAAATATGTATTGCATCTTTCCATTAATTCAACATTAGCTATTGATACTGGATTAATTACTGGTTTACGGTCAACTTCTTCTCTTTTTAAAGCAGCAAAAACCCTTTCTCTTGATTTCATTTTTTCATATTTAATATAACTAACCATCTTTTGCAAATCCTTTTTATATTTATTATGTTCTTCAGAAAACTTTTACTTTTACAGGGTTAGGTCTTGTAATATTACTTTTCATCTTCCCCCTCGATTTTTTTAATATCTCTGCTCACCATAGTATAATACACGCCAATATGTTCTGCTATATCCTTTAAGGTATAGCCTTGCTGTTGGTAGGCTTCAGGCTTCATACATTACTTGATATTTTGATTTGTCTTGCCTCGTCCCTTTGTATTACCCGTTTTTCTTTATAATATAATTCCAGACTTAACTTATCGTTTTTAAATAACGATAGATAGCTTCTGCTTTTACCGGGCATCCTTTAATTTGTTTGCTCGGATAATCATTAGCTACCCAACTGCAACACTGCCCTATACTCATCAGAGGTTTTGCTGACTTGACTGTACCATACTTAAAATTAGAAGCAAACTCATTCTCTCTATCTCTCAATCTTTGCCCCATAAGTATGGTACAGTCTGGAGAACTTCCTTCCTTATAAAGACGTTGCATAGCAGCCAGCAAAGCTCCCTTACAGGAACTACAGGTCCCTTTTTCGATGACTTTTAATCCTGGCAAGTAGAAAGTGAATTCTTTACTATTAACTCGGTCATATTGGACCTCTTTTAATTTTTTAGGGCTTATAATCTTAATTTCTTCGAGGTCAGCCGGTCCCAGATGAGCTTGGGCTGCCAGAAAAAGGTGCTCGACCTCATCTACACGATATCCTAACATAGAAGCGGCCACTATATCAGCGGCCAAAACATTTTTAGCAGCTAAAACAGTGTTTAATCGGACTGGCATGCCACCCAATTCCCATTCCAGAGAACATAGTGTAGCATCGATTATGGTTAAATTGGGGATAATGACTGTGTTGAGATCGGCAATACATTGCGATAAATTCAGGCGATGAAAACGGCTTTTCTCTTGATCAGCTATACAACCTTTAAGATTTTTCATTCCCATAGTAACTGTAGTTTGACTATGTACTTTTAAAATGGGCAAATTAATCAAATAATCAACCTTGGTTACAGTTTCAGCAATCAATACTTTTTTTAATACCTTACCATCAGGTATATCCACATAAACCTGATGGTCCTTTTTAAAATCAAGTAAGGTAACCTTCCACTTCTTGGCTATATCATATACTCCGGTTATTTTATAAGCCTGAAGTGTGTCATCACCAACCTGGGAACTCTCCCCAATAATAATTTCGCTGGGAGAGGTTCGCATCAAATGTTCGATAAGAGTATCTAAGATTAAAGGATTAGTAGTAGCACCGGTACTATTGGGTTTGGCCACTACCATATTAGGTTTTAATAAAATTTTGCTACCCGGAGGCACTAATTTTTCTATTCCTCCCAAATCTTGCAGACAATTACTCACCATGGCCTTGATAGTCTCATCACTATGCACCGCAACTGTATAGCTGATATTTTTCATTTTATATTAACCCTCCATTATTTTACAGAACGAAAAAGATATTACA
>DAOUWX010000338.1 GCA_030666935.1 Atribacterota bacterium
CGCATAGGCGTCAACTTAAGGGGTCAAGTTTTTCAACGTAATTTTTCCTTTTCGTTCTTTTTTCGTATGTACAGTAATAGAAAAGGAAATCGGTTAATTGGTGAATATAGTCTGGGTCCAAGACAACAATCATGGATAGGAAATTATTATTTTGGATGAATTTTGCTAATTTCATGAGACTTATTTGTTTGCCGGGGTTACATTGTTGTCCAAGTTTCGATAAATAAGCATAGAAATGGGTTTGGAAGAAAGCGATATAAACAAGCATAGAATAGACATAGGCTTCGACCATATGCTTGGAGGCATCATGAATTTGATCGATATGGAAGTGACTTTTCCATGCTTTAAAGATGATTTCAATTCTCCATCTCAGGGAGTAAGCCTCTACGGCATTTTGAGCGTTCCAGACATTATTTGGGACGTTTGTAATAAGAATAGACCAGCCTAAAAGGAATAGATATTCTTTGCTTGGATTTAGCCTTTTGTCGCGATTGTTTTTGGCTTTTCTTCTACGTTCAGCGGCAATTTCAGGTTTTAAGGGCATGGCTATTAAACGAACCGGGATGCGATGTGAAGCGCCCATTAAAAGATTTATGTCCAGACTCCGGCAACTTTTTAAAGATTTAAACAAATTGAATTCTTTTTTTGATTCAGGGTTATATAATTTCACGTCGCTGCGCAAGCGTGATAAAAAGAAGACGCCGGTATCAATCATTTGCTGAAAAATATTTAAAGAGAAATATCCAAGGTCTCGGATAATTAAAGATAAAGCGCTGACATGTTTAAGTATATTAGCGGCTTGACTTTGATCATTTTTAGTAAAGGGAGTAATAATAAAGTATAGAAATTTTTCATGCAAGATATCAATAGACGCCTGAATTTTTAAAGATGCAAAGTTTTTTCCTGTTTTGTTTTTACTACCTGGGAAAAAGCGGGCTAATTTGAAAGGGAGAGAAATCGTTGTAGAATCTTCAAGGGATACGGTTTTAAAATAATCAAAGAGCGTAGTCGACGTCTTAATACAATGCCGGATTTGATGCACTAAGACCAATTCTAAAAGCGAGCTGATAAATTTAACCAGACGTGGATTAATCTTTTTATGAACAGCTTGTTTAGAAACCGTATCTTTAATTATAAAAGCGGCGTTCTGAGCGATAGAAGACAGCGAGTTACAGGCGCTGATTCCTGATTTAATAAGAGCTAAGAGAAGATGTAAGGGTTGAATTTTTTTAGGAGTGCGTTGAATTAAGCCGCATTGTCTGGCGAGGTTATTAATATCAAATTGGTCTAAGGCATTAGAAACTGCTGGGATCATAGAGTCGTTTTTTTTAAACTGCTCATTGTTAATTCCTTTCAGGTTAATAAATAATTACTAAAGTTCTTTGATAAGGGATATAGATAAATATCTTTAATTGGCGCAGTAATGGAGTTGTGGCGGTCATTACGCGTACGCCCTTTGGTTTTGCCCACAAAGATCCAGTTAGCAGCCTTATAACATGTTCCGGCAAAGCGATCTTTCCGGACAAATGTTTCGAGCATATAGATAGGATGTTTATATTTATCCATCCAATCCTGTGAAATGCGTCGGCTGATTTTTGATAGGATATGGCTGGCTAAATTAGGGACGCATACCCATGGCAAAATTAAAAAGCGCATGTTGTTGATTATAAAAGGCAGATTTCTTTTTCGCGTCTTATTATCCCAGCCTATAAAATTATCTCGCGGCGCTATTTGCCAAGCTGCCGCGCCAAATAAAAGAGCGGCAAGCGGTTGTTGGTTTTTGTTATATATCAGATATTTAATATGCTCGCCAACAGTTCCTTTGTAACCTAAATAATGGTAATTGGCAATAAATGTTCTAAAAACAGCTAACTCTTTATGATCTTTGATAACGCGTATCGAGACAGGCAGAATGTTTTTTAATTCTGTTTCTATGGCAAGAATAGAATGATCGACTTGTATGGTGTTTTTATTGCGTAAATGGTTTCTGCCGCAATGTCTGGCGGTTGGTAAATGAATAACCCCTTGCCTGTGTAATTTTAAAAGAAGAGCGCGGCAGGACATATCTTTCAGTCGCCCATTTGCCATGCGCCAATCCCAAATCCTGCATAATTCTTTGGATATTCGGGTACGGTTCCATTGCCTATTGTCGGCTATTAAATTTTGTATTAACTTTAGATCAGATTGATAAAGAATTCTCCCTTGTATTTGTAACTGATTGCTCATAGGGAAAATATAATAAATAAAAGTGGAGGAGTCCAGTCTTTTCTAAGGTTCTTAAGTTGACGCTTATGCGCACTTGCGGGAATACCTATCGTAGCGTATCCCGACCTTTCGGGACGGCTTGTCGGAATTACCGGTTACTGATTACCGATTACTGGATGCGGGGATGATCAAGTTTCTTTATCCAGTATC
>DAOUWX010000264.1 GCA_030666935.1 Atribacterota bacterium
TATTCACTAACGACTAGTTACACATCCATAACATCAGTAGACTTATAATCAAGTATCCTTGCATTTACTTTAGCTACCAAGTCATTCCCGTTATTATGGAAGATGTTCTTGGTAATTATAGTATCCATCACTCCTTCAATAGCCACATCTTGTGCTGCAAAATCCACATAGTCTCCGTCATCTACGTTCTTGGGGTTATTCAAGGTTAGGTTTATGGTTTTTGCTGCACTATCTCTAAACTGCATATACAGTCTCTTATAACTGGTTACTTCTCCTAATTCGGTTGCCATTATTTTTTTCACCTCCTTATCGATTAACTTTATTCGATTGACAGATGTCATTTTCGTGAACCTCTGTCATTCCCGCGAAAGCGGGAATCCAGAACATTTACACCCACGATTATGAATTGGTCAATCGGCAAATAGTTCAATCGAGTAATTTATTTTATTTTTAGCTTATAGTTATTAGCCCACTTCTTTACTTTCTCGTTTTTCTGGCTAACGACTATTCACTAACGACTAGTTCACTACTCCGTAAGTTGGGATTCTTTTTCCAGTCTGATTTCATCTACTGTGTATTTCTGCAAGCCTATTAAAGCATTAGCTACATCATAGGCATCCTGGTCTAAAGCAGCAGATTTAATCTTAGTAAAGGTCTTGCTGTTAATGATAGGTGCTCCGGTTTCCGGATTGGTACCTACTACCAGTCTAAACTGTAGGCTTGAATCACGGGGAACAGTTATTACTGTGGCCATATTATTTTTCACCTCCTTTCCGGCTAATTGGCCTATTAGCCAATTAGCGTAATAAGTGAGGGGTAATGAGTAGTTAAGATTTAGCTGTCTTTCTTATCCTGTATTTCCCATCTTTAACCGGAAAACTGGATAACCGGGTAACAGGCTAACTTTTTTTCTTGTTACTAATTACTTATTACTCATCACTGTTTTTAGCTTATAGTTTATAGTTATTAATTTTCTCTTTTCCTCTCTTATATTTTCTCTTTTCCTAACTAACGACTATTCACTAACGACTAGTTCACAGCTTATAGTTATTAGTCCGCTTCTTTTCTTTCTCGTTTTACTGGCTAACGACTAACGACTATTCACTAACGACTAATTTACCCTCTACTTAGTAAGAGCAAAAAAGAGATGATTTTACAAAAGAAATGAAAAAATATTTTAAAATATTTTTAATTTATTTATTCCTTTCTTTCTAATATAATTTATTGCCTGTTGTGTAAGATCATAAAAGGTAGCGATTTCTTTATCCTTGTATCCTTCAAGATAGTAAAGGTTGATAATTATTCTTTCCCTTGGGGATAGAAGTTGGTAGCCTATTTCCATATCTACTTCCCGTAAGATATTTTCTAATCTATCCAACAATATTCTCCTTTCTGGCTAATCGAGACATTACCCGATTAGCGTGATAAGTAATAAGTGATAAGTAATTAAAGATTTGCCTCTCTCTGATAAATCATAGTTCGCAATGACATTATTGCTCATCGTTTTTCGGTTTTGGTAGGGGGCGGATTCATCCGCCCCGAAAAGATTCATCCTACATTTCTTTCGGTTTTAGACCGGATGCGATTTCTATTTTCTGTTTAAGATATCCCCGGTAATAGACCCACAATCCCCAGTCTATTCTCTTTTTCATATAACCTGCAAAGGTAGTAGGGGGCTTTTCCTCATAGTCATAGACCGCCAGGATAAAAAGCAGTGCCCCCTGCTGGAAGACATCATTATATTCTAATCCCATTCGAGAATATCTTTTGGCTCTTGATTTTAACAAGGGTTTAAATTGATTGAACAGCTCCTCCATGGCTTTTACATCTTTTTCTTTAGCACGGTTAATTAGTTCTTTTAGTTCGGACATTAATTTTTTCCTTTCGTAGATTAGTTTTTAGTTTTCGGTTTTTGCAGGGGACGGATTTACCCGCCCCGGAGTTTTGCTATGGTCCCTTTCCCTCCGGGGGAGAGGGGATATACAGATAGAGAGAGGTTATCCCTGATTAACCCGATTGCCTCCAGGGCTTTTTCACGAGAGGTCCATTTTGAAGGACTTAACTGAGATCCTGTTTCTAAACCTTCCTTAAATTCTTCCTCCTTCTGAGCAGGACAATCTACAAATCTCCTCCCCCTTGAGGGGGGAGGATTAAGGTGGGGGTGAGGTATTGGCTGAGACTCCTGTTCCGCATCCAGATAATCATTCTTCAAGGCAGTCCTCAACCAACCGGCAGGGTTCTGAATGTTCCTCCTCTCCATCAGCAAATCTAATTTCTCCTCAATCTTCTTCGTCGAATACTCTTTTAGCAGCTGCCCCACAAATTCCTCCTCAAAATCTAATTCAACCATCCTCTTTCTTATTGCTCTCATCTTATCTTCTCCTTTCTCTTTTAATTTTTTAAAATTAACAGCAACAACAGCATCTTTTTCTCCATTTGTTGCTGTTATATTGTTATTATTAAGATTGTTATTATTAGGGTAGCGCTCCGCTACCACCCGAGGTATCGTTTCGCTACCATCACCGGTAGCATTTTGAAACCCTACTGGTAGCGCTCCGCTACCACCACCTGCATTATTTTTAGCCTCTGAAAAAAAGGATAAAAGTATCTTCTCCGGAGGAGTGATCTGATAGACATTATGTTGATAATAATTTTTAGAGGAATTATCCTTGGCGATATTTTTAATGAAATTTAGTTTAATTAAAATATTTAAATTTCTAATTATGGTAGTTTTTGCCATCCCCATCTCTTTACTCATAGTATTTAAAGATGGCCAGGCAATATATTTTTTCTTATGACAATAAGATAAAAGAGAAAGATAGACCAAACTGGGAATTGCCCCCATCACATTGATCAATTTTCTGAAAAAATAATCAGGTACCATGGTGAAGCTATAATTACTTAGTTCGTATTCATTATTTTGTTTTTCTTTTTGCATATATTTCTCTCCTTTTAGCAATCAACTTACCCCCTCACCATAACCCTCTCCCTCCGAGGGGAGAGGGTAGGAAAAGGACCAGTCTCCTCTCCCTTCGACAACGAGGAATTAATCCTTTATATCTCCTCCCCCTTGAGGGGGGAGGATTAAGGTGGGGGTGA
>DAOUWX010000313.1 GCA_030666935.1 Atribacterota bacterium
ACCTTCCCGGTTGAATTTTCCCTGGCTATCAAGGGTAGTAAATATGGGTATTTTATATTTTACTCCTATCTCATAATCCTCCTGTCCGTGTCCGGGAGCAGTATGGACACAACCGGTCCCTTCATCCAATAAAACATGGTCTCCTAAAATTATTAGCGAGTCCCGGTCAAAGAAAGGATGTCTACACTTTAAACCTTCAAATAATTTGCCTTTTGCTTTACCAATAATCTTATAATCAGTAATTCCAATTTCTTTCATTACTTTTTCTATCAGGGCGGAAGCCAATAAGAGATTCCCCTTTTCCATCTTAACTAAACTGTATTCAATCTCAGGATTTAAAGCAATGGCCATGTTGCCAGGAATAGTCCATGGGGTAGTGGTCCAGATGACTGCGTAATTTTCTCCCGATTTACCTTCCGGGAGTATCTCCGCCAAACTATCTTTTATCAAAAATTTAACGTATATGGAGGAAGATTCTTTGTCGTGATATTCTATCTCCGCTGCTGCCAGAGCTGTTTCACAATTAGCACACCAGTATACCGGTTTTAATCCTTTGTAGATATATCCTTTGGAAAACATCTTTTTAAATATTTCTATTTGTTCTGCCTCGTAAGCAGGGTTGAGGGTTAGATAGGGGTTTTCCCATTCTGCCATTACCCCTAACCGCTTAAACTCTTCCATTTGCACATTGATATAATGTTTGGCATACTCTGTACATTTCTTCCTTAGTTCAACCGGATTTATCCCGCTTAAATCAACTTTCATATCTTTGGTAACCTGAAACTCTATAGGTAAGCCGTGGGTATCCCATCCCGGAACATAGTGGGCGTTATATCCTTTCATCGATTTATACTTGGGAATTATATCTTTTAATATCTTATTGTAGGCGGTCCCTATATGGATATTGCCATTAGCATAGGGGGGTCCGTCGTGCAAGATGTATTTTTCCAGGTTTTTCTTTTTTTTCAGTACTTTCTTGTATGTTTCCTGTTCTTCCCAAAATTCTAATAATTTGGGCTCTTCCCGGGCTAAATTCGCTTTCATTTTAAATTTTGTTTTCGGTAAATTTAAGGTATCTTTGTATTCCATTTGAATCACTCCTCGTACTTTATAATTTATATAATAATATAATATAACAAAAAACCCCTTGCCGTGTAAAAGGACAAGAGGTTAATAGTTCTTGTGGTACCACCCAATTTTTATCATTACCTCACGATAATGAACTCAAGGAGTAAATATATTGAAACAGATAAATAAATGTACTCCTGTTTTTAACGATGTTCACCGCCCTAATCTACTTTTGAACCAATTTCGATTAAAAATATTGAGACGATTTTGGATAGAAAGAATTTACAGGCTCCCACTGCCCCTGCTCGCTACTAAATTGTATCTACCTACTCTTCCTCAAATCAGATAAATAAATATTCTATTTTTAATATTCGTAATAATAGCATATTAAATCGGTTTGTGTCAATCTTTTAGATAGCGTAGAGCATGTAGCGTAGAGCGTATAGTTGCGGGCAACAAGTGAAAGCGAGATAACAAATAAGTATCTCGTATCTCTTGAATCGTATCTCGTAAAGAAGAAGTCAGGAGATGTAGGGGCACGATGCATCGTGCCCTAAGATGTCAAAATGCAAAATAAGAAGGGCACAATGCATTGTGCCCCTACGCTGGAATTGTAAATCCTCAAACAATTTTTTCTATTTTATCTAAAAAATCTTTTTGGTTGATATCGTAAATTTTAATAAGTTTATTTTTGCTGGTTTGACCCGAAATTATTTCGATTTTTGATTTCGCTACCTCAAAAAATTTAGCCAAATAGGCAATACATTTCTTATTGGCTTTTCCTTCGACCGGCGGAGCAGCAATAGAAATTTTTAAAGCGTTAATATATGCTCCGATAATTTTATTCCTGGATGAACCGGGAACAATTTTAACTTTAACTATAATATCATTCCCCGTAATTTTAAAACAATCATTAATATCGTTGCTCATCTTCCGTTTCTTCAATTTTATAATTTTTTTCTACGGTGAATCCTTCTAATTTACCCGTTTTTTCTTCAGAAACTCTTTTGTCTGCTTTCTCTTCAGAAACTTCTTTCACTGTATTTTTTTTATAAATATTTTCTTCTTTAATCTCGTAATTTCCTTTTTTCTCAAAATCCTCACTCTCAATCATCTTTAGATATAAATTCAACATTGATTTAAACTTTTCTTTAAATGTAAACTTATATCTCCGTAGGCTATCAATTTCGCTTTTTACCAGGTCTTCTCTTTGTAAGACCTGTTGTTTTAACGCCTTAGCGTCCATCTCTGCTTTTTCTATGATTATTTTTGCTTCACTTTCTACCCTACCCTTCATCTCTTCGGCGGATTTTTGGGCATTTAGTAGAGCACTCCTCAAAGTTTCTTCAATCTCGCCAAATTCTTTTAATTTTTCTTGCATCCTTTCTATTTCTTCGTTAAGTCTTACATTTTCATTGATTAATTCTTCATAGTCTTTTACTATCTTGTCTAAGAAATCATCTACTTCTTCCTCGTTGTAACCTCTGAATGACCTGGAAAACTCTTGTTGCTCAATATCCATCGGTGTGATTCTCATTCAATTATCCCCCCTCATTTAATATTTCATCATTTAAATTTATTTTATATAATTTAAAGAGCTATACTAACAAGTATATTAATTAGTG
>DAOUWX010000236.1 GCA_030666935.1 Atribacterota bacterium
GTCCTGCTTAAAATAATTGCTAATACTTTTTTAGTTTGTGGATTTTTAACTTTTTTAATTTGCTCAAATACAAAATCAATTTCGTCCCTTACTGTTTGCAAGTACCATTTTTCAAGAAAAGTTGAATGTTTATCTTGTTTAAGAGAAATTTGATATTTTTCGATTAGGTTATAGTAAATTTTTAGGAATTCTTTTTCTTTTATTTTTGAATACTCTATTTCGTTTATTTCTTTTTGTATGATTTTTCTTCTGTATTCCGGCGAAGGAAAAAACTTAGTATTGAACAATTTTAATTCATATAATAATTCCTCTTCAAATTTTGTGTTGCTCTTTCCTATTTGGAATTTTTTAAGTTCCTTTGTGATATTTTGTAAGTTTATGGAAACATCTTGAAGATTATGATTTTCGATCTTTATATTACTTATTAGTGAATTAAATGCGGAAACATCTATTCCAATTGCATGCATTCCTAGTTCGTTGCATTGCACCAAAGTTGTTCCGCTTCCGCAAAATGGGTCAAGGATGATATCTCCTTTTTTGAAGAGAGCTTCTTTCTTAAAATTATCAGTATGAGAATCTAGAAAATATTCTACAAGCTGAGGAATAAATTTCCCCTTATATGGATGTAATCTATGAACATGTTTTGTTGTTTCTGATTCCTTATATTCTGAAAATGAAAGAGCCCAGTTCAAATCATTGCCTAAGCGTCTTTTCCATTTATCTTCTTTGGTATGATAGTGGGATTTATAATAATTTTCTAAATCAGCAATATCAATTAATACCTCGCCATTTTCGCCAAATTTTCTTATTCTTCCATATTGAACCAAATAAGAAATATTTGATGTACTTACTTGTTTTTGTAAGAACCCTGCAGCCCATTTAGTCGCTTCTCTAATTGTTAATAACTGGTTCATAATTTTATTTTACTCCTTATTTTTTTACATTATACAATCTATTGTTTATTAGTACTAACAAAATTATAATCATGTCAGTGACGGTTGATTGCCACACTGCAAGAATTTATATTTTTCTTATTACACCTTTTATTTTACCAATTATTTTAATCTGATTTTCATTGGGTTTAATAATTATTGGTTCCATTGTATCATTTTCGGGTTGTAGCCTTATTCTATTTTTTTCTTTATAGAATCTTTTCACCGTTGCTTCATCTTCAATAAGCGCAACTACTATATCGCCTTGCTCAGCATCTTGTTGTTGAGAGGCTATTACATAATCCCCATTTAAAATGCCAGCATTAATCATACTATCACCCTTAACTCTTAAAGCAAAAATTCCGTCAGAATTTTTTACGATTGATTTATCAATAGCGATATTTCCTTCTATGTTTTCCTGAGCAAGAATTGGTCTGCCTGCTGAGATCTCTCCTACTATAGGTATTTCGATTGCACTATTTTTATCGTTTTCCTTTGATGTGGCATGACCTAAAACTTCAATACCTCTTGCTTTATGTGCACGGCGAGAAATGTAACCTTTTCGTTCGAGTGCCCCAAGATGATCTTGAACAGCATTAGGAGATTTAAAAGAAAAAGTTTCTTGAATCTCAGGAATAGAGGGAGGATATCCAAATTTTTCTTTATTTAATATTATAAATTTTAATATTTCACTTTGACGTTTTGTAAGAACTAAGTTTTTCATATATTCCGCCTTTAATTGTTTATAAAAATATAATACTATAAAAATTTACAGTTGTCAACTAATGTGTCAGGTGACGGTTCTTTGAATCGCCATCAGAGAGCAAAAAATTAATCTTTTACAATTTTTCTACACTTTAATATTAATACGAAAAAGGTTTATAAAACCCTTCTTTTTTTAAGAAATAGTTGCGAGATATATTAGTTGTCAATTAGTAAATAGTATTTAGATGGAAAAGATGGGTTTCCGTTTTCGCGGGAATGGTATATGGGGGAGTGGAAATAATATATAGGGAAAAAGTAAATTGAGAAAAAAACAAAAAAGTATATATATTATTATTATCTTCTTTTATTTAACCATTTTTGTTTTAATGAAATCAGGAAATAATATTATTTTTTTAGCATCATATGAGTAAAACAAAAAAGGTTTTACCTCTTCAGCTAATTTTTTAAAATTTATCTTCTCACACTTTAACAGTAACTTTTTTTTAATCTCTTCTATAGCGTTTTCTTCTTTCAATTTCATCCTCTCTTTTAAAAAATGATAACTTGGATTTGTTTTGGAAAAAAGAAAAATTACATCATAGAAATCTCTTCCCATCGGTCTGGGACGATTTAAAATAGCGAATATCTTCTGAGATAATAATATATCCGGTGGTACGGCATTTATTTTCATAAAAATATCAAACTTATTTAAAATAACTCTCTCAGCTTTATAATTAACATTTTGAGGTTCGCAATCAATTTGAATGGTTAATTTTTCCCGGGCATGACCGGAAATGCCGTGTTGATGGAATATTCCGGGAAATTTTACAAAACAATGAAAAGCTCCTCTATATCTATTTTGTATCTCCACAGAATAACCATATAGCTCTAATTGCCGTAATATTTTATCTGATAAATCTTCAAAATCTTCTTTACTTAGACCTTTATTGTCAAAATCCAAATCTTCAGAAAACCGCCGAACGCCATGGATCATATGGATTGCTGTCCCGCCCATAAAAATCAATTGGCTTCCATATCCGGAACTGTAAATAATATCTAATATGACATATTGTAAGTATTCTCTTAGTAAATTCCTTTTAAAGATTCTCAAATTTTCAGGATAAAATGTTTCTATCTGTTTTAAATTAAGCATTTTTTATATAACTCCAAAAATGATTGATTCTTCCGGTTAATTTCTTTTGATTAAACTTTTCTAAAAAATTCTGCAATTTTTCCTCATTCATCTTCTCGAAAAACATCTCTTTATTTATCCGTAAACTATCAAAATCCTGCTCTGTTTCTATATCCGAATGCAAGTAAAAATAGTCCAACAGGGCTTTCTCTATGCTGGCCATTTTTAAATATTTTTCGTGAAACTTTATTAAATCATAACCAAAAAAAAGCGGGGGCGTTAAAGTCCGATAAATAAATTCTCCGATAGAGGTGATAAAATGACAGGTCTTTCGAGTAGAAATAGAGGTAATTCCATAAACACTTTCAGGGATTAGATGATAATAAGATAGGGCACTTTCCAAAGAGATATAGGATGGTAAATAAATGCGATTGGCAATCTTAAATAAGGTTTCCTCACTAAGTTTTAAATCAGAAAAGATATAATATCCACGAATTACTTTCTTAATATAGCCCTTATCCTGCCACTCGTTTAATCTTGGTCGATAAAACTCAGGTTCAATGTTTCTAATCCCATTTAAGGAAAATATCGTGAAATCCTTTAATTCACTCTTTAATTCTAAAAATTTCATCTTATTTCTCCAAAATACTTTTTTTAGTACTTTCAAGAAATATTATATCACTTTAATAATCTAAAAGCAAAAATAATGACTTTTCCCTAAAAAC
>DAOUWX010000281.1 GCA_030666935.1 Atribacterota bacterium
GTTGATACTATCTTTGTAGGAAGAGGAGTGGGAGCTTTAGCCATCGGGGGATTAACCATAGCCTTCCCCATTCAAATGGTAATTATGGCTTTCGCCCAGATGATAGGAATCGGTGCCGCTTCAGCCATATCCAGAAGTCTGGGGGCAAAAGATATAGAAAAAGCAGATTATGTTGCCGGAAATTCCTTTTTGCTTGTAGTTATACTGAGTTCAATAATCGCTGCCATCGGTCTTATTTTTACCGAACCTATGTTAAGGTTCTTCGGTTCTACAGAAACCATCCTGCCTTACGCAAAAGATTATATAACTATAGTACTCTGGGGCAGTATTTTCTTTTCCTTTGCCGTGTCTTCCAATAACTTAATTAGAGCCGAAGGTAATGCCAAAGTAGCAATGGCCACTATGCTTATCGGGGCGATATTAAATATAATTCTGGACCCGATTTTTATATTTGTTTTTAAGATGGGAGTTAAAGGTGCTGCCCTGGCTACGGTTATTTCTAAATTTGTTTCTTTTCTCTATGTATTAACCTATTTATACAGCGGTAAAAGCTCATTGAAAGTAAAACTGCACCACTTAAAACCCAGGATACATATCATAACCGAAATATTTACGGTAGGATTTGCCTCTTTCGCCAGAATGGTTACCGGAAGTGTTGTTGCCATCATTGTAAATAACTCTTTAAGAATTTTTGGTGGAGATATTGCCCTGATAATTGTCGGTATCCTCCATCGGGTTACCATGTTTCTATTTATGCCCTTATTCGGAGTGGTACAAGGAATGCAACCTATTGTAGGTTTTAATTATGGTGCAAAAAAACTTGATAGGGTAAAAAAGGCTATTAAATTATCACTGTTTACTATCACCGTTATTGCCACTTTTGGTTGGTTGATGGCTGAACTGTTTCCTTTTGCAATTATAGGCGTATTCACCAGGGATGCAGAAATAATAGAAAAAGGTTCCACCATAATAAGGATAGTTCTTTCTGTGATTCCCTTAATCGGCATACAGATAGTGGGGGCAACTATGTTTCAGTCTCTGGGGAAAGCAGTTCCTTCGTTAATATTATCTTTACTCAGAGAAGTTTTATTATTTATTCCTTTGGTCATCATACTACCGCGGGTTCTTGGCCTTGGACTTTTGGGTATCTGGATTGCCTACCCTGCTGCCGATATTTTGTCGGTAATTCTGACCACTTTATTTTTAAGAAGTGAACTGAAAAAAATAAGCTTAAGCCTGTGGTAAGAAACCTACCAGGGGACGGTTCTCTGGCAGGCTTTTTATTATTTGATTACTGGTTTACTCTTATATTTTTTTTCAGAGTTATGGGGTAAAAATAATTTTTCTTCCGGGATATTTCTTTGTCTTAATATCATAGACCAGTCTAATCCTCTCTCCCTATCTCGTAGTAATAATTCAAAACTAACCCTCTGATGTGCTCCTAAATTCACTGCCAGGAGAATATCATTTAGAGTAAATTCTTTTTCGATATAAAACCATAATCTATCCATCTCAATCCTATAATAATCGCTTATAAAACCGAGAAAGATATTTCCTTCTGAAGCCAATTTCCTTTTTAATCCTACTTTTTTACCTTTCCCGTGGGTTAAGGCCATCTGCATACCATGAGCATTAGGTGGTAATCCTAATATGCCAGCAACCCTACTCCAATCCTCTTCTCTCTCCCGAAGGACAAAAATTGAAGAAAGAGGTCTCTGACTATCTCCTGAGAAAAATAAAGCACTGACAATATCCTCAGGACGAAATCCTCTCTGATGATAATCTAACATTAGTTTAGTATCTACCCCAAAAAATTCACCGGCAACCGCCATCTTAAGCCTATCCAGCCTTAACTCACCTTCCTCGAGAGAAATAGTCGGGGAAATACTCAAGACCACACAATAAGCGCTGCCTGCCAGTAAAATCAGGATGAGACCAACCAACAAAAAACAATTTATTATTTTAACTTTATATGTTGAATTAATGTTTTGCCCATTTATTGTCTTATTCATTTTAATTCTCCCTTCTTTGTTTTTTATTAATACATAACCGTTCTTCTATTTTTTATTTAGATTATAATGCCCCTCTAAATATTTAGAGAGGATGGATTCCGGAGCATCAAATAATTTCATCTTAGCTTCTTAAAAAAATGAAAATTAAGCCGGTAACCTAGCTGTCATGACTCCCTTATGGGAAGTTTTAGGTCTATGGCTTTGCGTCCTACCCTTTCGAGTAGTTTGCCTTTATCATGCTTTTTATAAAATTATTATTCTTTTTGAAATAACTCTACCACTTATAATATTCCCTAAAACAGTGAATTTTAGACACTAACTAACTGGTAAATTTGTAATTTTCGCCTAATAAAAAACCTGCCAGAGGACCGTCCCCCGGTAAGTTCTGTCAGATTAACTTAAACTCTGCCCAGTGATAACTATTAGGCCCTTCTTTTTTTGCTAAATACATAGCTTTATCTGCACTTTTGATTAAAATCTCTCCTTCTTTTCCGTTATCAGGGTATAAGGCTATTCCAATACTTGTATTTACATATATCTTATTATCCTTGATTAATAATGGCTCATTAAGAGAATTGAGTATTTTTAGGACAACATCTACAGTATTCTCTCTGGGCTGGGTAAGTCGGGGTAATAAAATAATGAATTCGTCTCCTCCTAAACGACAAATGGTATCGGTTTTTCGCAGGAGCTTACTGAATCTTTTTGCCACTTCTTGAAGCACCTGGTCTCCAATATCATGGCCAAATTTATCATTTACTTCTTTAAAATTATCTAAATCTAAAAACATCAATGAAAATTTTTTTCGTTCTCTTCTGGCATAAGCTATTTCCTGTTTCATTCGATCATAGAATAACACTCTATTAGGTAATTTAGTTAGGGAATCATACAGGCTAAGAAATTTTAATTTTTCCTCTATCTGTTTTCTCTCAATTGCGGTAGCTA
>DAOUWX010000261.1 GCA_030666935.1 Atribacterota bacterium
GACCCTGAGTCATTTTCCCCTGATCCTGAATCATTTTCCCCCGCTCCCGGATAATTTCCCTATGATCCTTAGTCATTTTTAACGGATTTTGAATGATTCTTATTATATTGGAATATGAAAAAGGGAGTAATGGTTTTTATCTATACTTCATTACTCTAATTTCTCTTTAAAATATTAAGCGGCATTAAATATGTTCTACAAAAATACCACGATTTAAAAATATGTAAGAGTGGTTCGCATAAGAAATGATTAAATATGGAATTATTATAAGAAATAAAATGAACAATTAAAAGGGAAATTTTATTTTTTTGGAATACCTTAGTCATTTGTGATTTTGGAACGAATTGACAATTCAGCATCGACATTCCAAAAATGCAGTTTATCCCATTTCACTGGCATTACTAAATAATATAGAAATCCGTTGACAATCAAATTTATTATTATTATTATTGATCCACCTTATCTACCATGTGTAAAAGGAGTAACGACGCCGTTCTTATTGAGCGACTTCCGCATTATAGAGATAGATTTACAATATTTTTGCAATATTGGGCACAAATTTAACATAATATTAGTTATATATTTAAAACAACTAATAAGAATAATAATATTGACGAGGATAAGTAGTATGAAAATCTTAGTGAAAGATTATGTTAAAAGCTGCTTAACCCGAAATCGCGGTAAAGATTTCTTCTGTAAAGTAAGCGTTATTGACGCAAATGAATATTTATTTGATTTTAGCGAAATAAAACATGTTTCAACTTCATTCCTAGCGTGAGTTTACTACGCTTATAACGATATACTTATCCAACTACATAAAAAACATATGGTAACAAACATGATTAATTGTATACACTGAAAGGAATTTTTGACTTTCTTATTTTTGTATCAATTAACCCCATTGCTTCTGCCAATATAGAGATATCATCATCCATGTCTTCGAGACAATAAGTTGCTTTATATTGACCTTTACTTTTTTTCAGCGGTGATTCGATAAAGGTAGCCATTCTTATTGAAGATAATTTTTCCATTAAGGTGTTG
Organism: Atribacterota bacterium; assembly: GCA_030666935.1. Taxonomy (GTDB): domain Bacteria; phylum Atribacterota; class Phoenicimicrobiia; order Phoenicimicrobiales; family Phoenicimicrobiaceae; genus Sediminicultor. Next base: position 1,042 of record DAOUWX010000261.1, read on the forward strand.
GGACAACCGGTAAATTTGGCTTTTTCTTTAGCTGTTTTATATGCGATCATTACCAAAAGGAAGGCAATTGTGCAAATAAAAGCATGAACTTCAATTTTCTGATCAGTCCAATGGTATTGAGGCCGCATCGCTAAATGAAATGGATTTTTCATATTTTTGAATGCGTATTCCACATCGGATTGACCCCAATAAGCCAAAATAATTTCTTCGGTAGACCATTGGTGGCGATTGGTAATTAATATGCGGCGACCGAACCACTGTTCTTTTAAATAATCGTAATAGGTATCATTGATGCTAAAGTCAAGCAGGAAGCTATCTTTCTCTTTTGAATGCAGTTTCCAGTCAATGAGCTCTTTTGAGACATGAGAACCAATAAGAGTTTCTATCTTTTTCGACAACTTTTCTTGTTTTCTTTTAGCCCCTCTTTTGGTAGGCTTGCTAATCTTCTCTTTTAATTCGTTTAATTGCTGAAAAAGTTTATTTAGATTCTGTTGCACTCCCCTGATCTGTCCCTGACGAAGCTTTTCAGAAATATAGACAACAACAGTAAAATCAAGCTGCCAAATTTCAGTTCTCAGGTTATAACAATCCATAGCCTTGCCATCCACCATTTGCTTTGACATTGATTGATTGGCTTGATGTATTAATAATTTATGATGATGTGGAGATAATGCTCCTACGAAATATGTTTTTTCTATAACGTCCTTTAATATCTCTTTAGAATTATTACCCTGGTCAAAGACAAGTGTCAACTCTTCTAATGATCCGGAAATATTTTTAAAACGTGTGATCATCTTTGTAAATTGTTCCTTGAAAATAGTTTTATCGGAAAGGTTTCCCTGATATACTTTATGAAAAAGAGGAATATAATCTTCACGGGATACCAGTAAAAACAAACCAAACTGCCTTAAATCCATTCGCTTTTGTTTATTTTTGCCACGTTGGGCTACTGTGCAACGTTTATTTGCAGAATTAATATATGTAAAGAAATTGGTGGTATCACATAATAAAGTGTCCAAGGTGAGATTATACTTTTTTATAATCGTATCGACTAAATCCTCTTCTATAAGAGGAATAGCAGAAGTGGGTAACATATCCATTTGATCCCAGAAATGTTGACTGTCAAGTTTGCTAAGGGACATCTTGATCAAGTAGGAAAGACTGGTTTGTTTTGCACACCCCTGATACCAATTTCTTTTACTGGTTGGATGACATATTCTACCAATCGCTGCCACTAATAAAGAACCGCCAACAGTGAAGTCATCTCTTAATTGTTTCTTCTTAATGTGCTTGTTAATCGTTTCAACAATTTGAAGTTCCTCGGCGATACCCAGCATAACCGCAATAGCGCCGTGACTATAGCTGCGGACTTTTTTAGGGATGCCCTCGGTCAACCTTTTCAACAGTTGCTCTGCTGTACCGAGATATTCCAGAATAACCGGTCTTGGTTTACCGTTTACTCTACGGGACTCAACAATACTCCAGTAGTTGTGTCCCCGGGATTTTCTTTTTTGTAATGTAGCCATAATCAGTGTATACAATCTAACATAATTATGGCTATGTGTCAAATATTTCGTATTATTACCTATATTTAATAAGTTATAGACGGTTGATATATCAGTATATTGTCATAATTACTCTAAAAATAGCTTTTTGGTTATCAACAAGATGAAAACTTGCAGTATCAGTGTATACTTTATTTATGCATATATTTAACCGCCTAACATACTGATAATATTAACTTAATAACCATTTATGGTTAGCCCAAATGATCTAATCGTAGTAAACTCACGCTAGATGGTTGGACTTGTCGATTATCATTAGTCCTAAAATGTGGAATGGGATATTTTTTTTCAGGCACTTCATTTAAGAAAAAATATCCAAATGGGATATTTAAAAATTTTGCAACATTTGTTAATTGATTAAAAGTAGGTTTATCATCTTTCTGTAACCATTGGGCAACTTTAGGAAATTTTGCCTGTAACGCACTAGCCTTATCTGGATTTTGGACGAGTAAGGCATCTAAAATATTTAGATTAAAATCAACTTTCATAATCTTCACAGGTTTGTATCCGTTCGGTGAAGTACATACTTGA
>DAOUWX010000131.1 GCA_030666935.1 Atribacterota bacterium
TCGGTGGCAAACAACCCGGAAAATCGGACCATAGGTTCCAGTTCAACCGCTGCTACTGAATCAACAATAAAAAAAGGAATTTCTTCTTTTTTAGCCAGGTCATAAGCAATTTCTGCTCCTAAATTTGAAGCATGTTCAACCCGTGGCCTTTCTTTTAAATCCTCCAGCATTAATTTATTTATTCTATATGCTCCGCTTTTAACGGGTTTCAATACTCCCCCTCTGCCTACTATGGCATCTAAATAACTAATGTCGATATTCTTTTTCTTTAAAAAATTAATAATTATTTCTTCTCTAAACTTGTGTTGATCAAATATTTTTATATACTTCGACAATTCTTCCGAACTATGCCTTATTGTCTCTTTATCCAATAATTTATCACCTTCAAAGAGAGCAATGGCAGTAGAGGTTGAGCCGGGGTTTACCACTAATATTCTAAATATTTTTTCCATAGATGCCTCCATCTACAATTATTAAGCAATTTTTGTGCCAATTTGCAGAATAAGATTAATAAAATAAAAAAATAGCTTCTACTGGTTAATAAAAGCTATTCCCGAAAAAATCATAATTTTTTATTTTTATTTTTATTTGCATATTTATGCAAATTATTGCACATTGCGTAACATATTGTCAATAATTACATTTATATAATAATTAAATCGTAGTTATTAGCTATAATAATGTAGGGACTCGATTTATCAAGCTCGCTTAAAAATTACCAAAACAATCCGGGCGGATGAATCCGCCCCCTACACTAAAAGCAATAGTTTATGCAAAAAGTTTTGAATTTTGAATTATGGTTTTACGTTTTTCGCTTTTCGTTTTTTATTTATATTCATATATCTTTTTAATATTATATTTTTTAATTTTATAATAAAAACTTCTCAGGCTGATTCTTAACTTTTTTGCTGCCTTTAAATTATCTCCATTAACAGCCCTTAAAGCATTTATCAGGGCTGCCCTTTCCGTATCGTCTTTTATCTTCTTTAAATTATTATTATCCAAATTATAATCAATTAAATTATCAGCTTCATAACTAATAATTGGCTTTTCTTCAATTACTTCAACTTTACTTAATTCAGTTAAAGAGGGGATATGTTTGGGTAAAATTAATTCTTCACTTAATTTCATATTTATTACTGCTCTTTCAATTACATTTTCTAATTCCCTTACATTTCCCGGCCAGGAATAATTCGATAATATATCTAATACTTCCGGTAAAGTTCCATTTATGTTTCTTCCAAAGTCTTGATTAAATTTTCTTATTAAACTATTAACCAAGAGGGGCATATCTTCTTTCCGCTCCCTTAAAGGAGGGATATAAATAGGAATAACATATAATCGGTAATAAAGGTCATCCCTGAACCTTCCTTCTTTTACCGCATTTTTTAGATCAATATTAGTTGCCGAGATTATCCTAATATCCACATTAATAGGACTTCTTCCTCCTACCCTAATAATCTCTTTTTCTTGAAGCACTCTCAATAACTTTGCCTGTAAATTCAGGCTCATTACTCCGATTTCATCTAAAAATATAGTTCCTTTGTTGGACTCTTCAAACAGTCCTTTCTTCCCAGTCTTCTTTGCTCCGGTAAACGACCCTCCTTCGTAACCGAAAAGTTCACTCTCCAATAAAGTATCCACTAAGGCAGAACAGTTTACCCTAATAAATTGCTGGTTTTTTCTTTTGCTAGCATGATGGATGGCATGAGCAAAGAGTTCTTTCCCGGTTCCGCTTTCTCCCTGAAGTAGAACGGTTGCGGGAGTTTGAGCAGCCTTTCTGGCTTGTTCTTTAGCAATAATCATACCTCTGCTTTTTCCTACGATATCTTCAAAAGTATATTTTGATTCTAAATGCCTAACCCTTTGTTTAACGCGTTTTAATTCTTCATTTAAATATTCAATTTCAGAAACATCATGCATTACTCCCACACTACCTTTTAATACTCCATCTACTATTACAGGCGCAACATTCACTATCACCTCTTTGCGATTAGGCCCAACTCTCATCCTTATACCATGCACTGGTTTCTTGGTTCTCAGTACTTTTAAATGCATACTTTCGCCCTCATCAGGAATATCAATAGTAGGCGGCTTCCCTAATACATCTTCTTCTGTTAGTCCTGCGAGCCGGGTATAAGCAGGATTAATAATGGTATGTAAACCATTTTCATCTACTACCGAAATAGCATCATCGGTAGAATAAATTATGGCTTCTAAAGTACTCTGAATTTCTTTTTGTTTGGCAAATTCTTTTAGCCATTTATCATTATTTACATTAATCTTCTCTTCCATAAATAAACAACCTTATACCAATTTACCGATTGGCCGATTGACCAATTAAATTAGTCGGTAATATTAGTTAACCAGTTTACCAGTTATCCAGCAAATTATGTGCTGTGAAACATGTAATAAATAACCTGTTTTTACACATTCATAAATATAATTTTATTACTTATTACTCATTACTGTATTATCTATCTAACATTTTTTGGGCATGTTGAATAGTAATCTCACTCATCTGATTTCCATCTAACATGCGGGCAACCTCTTTAATTCGCTCTTTTTCTTTCATCTCTTTTAGTTTTATTCCGGTCTGATTATTTAAAACATATTTTTCAATATAAAAATGTCTGCCTGCTCTGCAGGCTATTTGAGGCAGGTGAGTTACACAAATTACCTGTCTTTTTATAGAAAGCGCCTTCAGTTTTTGAGCAATTACCTCGCCCAAGCGTGCACCTACTCCACTGTCAATTTCATCAAAGATTAAGGTCGGAACTTGATCTACTTCTGAAAGTATTGATTTTAAAGCTAACATAATTCTCGAAACTTCTCCTCCCGATACAATTCGAGCTAAAGGACGCAGTTTTTCTCCTACATTAGGAGAAATCATAAATTCAATATTATCTATCCCTTTTGGACCTATTTTATATTTTTTACCATCTATTTCTATTCCGTTATCATCTTGGTAAGAATTAATGGAAACCTTAAACTGACATCTCTTCATATTCAAATCTTCTAATTCTCTTACCACCATCTTTTGTAAATCCTCGGCAACCTTTATCCGATTGATACTTAGATGGTGAGAAATAGTGGAAATTGTGTCTTCCAGAGAATCAATCTCTTCTTTTAATTTTTCTAATTTATCTTCGCTACAATTAATAGCTTCCAATTCCTGATATATTTTTTGGCGATATTCCAATATTTCTTCGATAGTGGAGCCATATTTACTCTTTAAACTATTAATCAGGTTTAATCTACCCTCAACTTCGTTTATTCTTTGACTGTCTAAATCTATTTTATCTTTATATTTTACAATTTCATTTACAATATCCTCAAATTGATATCCTACTTCCTTCAAATTTTCTCTTATCTTTTCTATCCGTCTGTCCAGGGAGGCAATTTCTCTTAAATCTGCGGAAACTTCGTTTAAGGAATCTCTTACTGAGGATTGCTCTAATCCCCCTTCATAGAGAACAAAATTAGCTTTTTCCATGGTTTCAGTAATTTTCTCCGCATTTTTTAAAACCATCTCTTCCCCTTCTAAAGCCTTATCTTCGCCTTTAACCAAAGATGTTTTATCTATCTCTTCTAACTGGAATTTCAAAAAATCTATTTTCTTTATATTTTCTTCCTTGTCTTTTATTAACTGAAATAATTTTTTGTTCTTTTCTCGCCATCTTCGATAATTATCAAATAATTTCTTTCTATATTTAATAATTTTATCTCTACCCAGATTATCCATCAGATCAATATGTTTGGAAGGGTCTAAAAGAGATTGATGATTATGTTGTCCGTGTAAATCAACTAAAAATTTACCAATCTCTTGAAGTATGGATAAATTTATCAACCGCTGATTAATCCAGCATTTATTCCGTCCTTTTTTATTAACTTCCCGCCGAATAAGTAAAACTCCCTCTTCGTTAACAATTTCTATGTCTGAATTTAAATTATTTATTAGCTCTTTTTCTTGGGGGGTTAACAGAAATAGCCCTTCCACTAATAAACTATCTTCTCCGTCTCGAATTAAATCGGAAGCGGCATAACCTCCCAATACTAAATCTATTGCTTCTATGACAATAGATTTCCCGGCTCCGGTTTCACCGGTTAGAACGTTTAGTCCTTCCTCAAATTCAATATTTAATTCTTTTATTAAAGCCATATTTTCTATATTTAATTGAAATAACATTTATTTCTGTATCCACCTCATAGTATAGTTAATTAGTTGGCTGGTTAATTGGTTAGCTGGTTTTGCTATTCGTTATTATCTATCTTCACTTATTACTTATTGCTTATTACTTTTCTTAATGCTCTACGCTATTTTGTTTACTTATCTATCTGTCCACTCCATCTTAATTTTTCCCGTAAAATAGCATAAAAACTCTTTTCTTTAAAGGTAATTAATCGAGCTTTATAGTCTGATTTTTTAATTAGCACTTCGTCATTTGGCCTTAGGGTAAAGCCCTCCTGCCCATCTATGGTTACCATTACTTTTTCTTCACTTGATTCCAAAGTTATTTTTACTTGATCATTTTCACCGATAATAAAAGGCCGGGCAGATAAAGTATGGGGGCAGATAGGGGTGAGTATTATAGAATTTATATTAGGATTGACAATAGGGCCACCGGCAGAAAGAGAATAAGCAGTAGAGCCTGTAGAGGTAGAGACGACCAATCCATCCGCTGAATAAGTAATAACATAATCATTATTGACATAAGTAGCCAAGCAGATAATTCGGGCAAAAGCTCCCTTGCCTATAACTACATCATTTAAAGCGATAAATTTTTTAATCTCTTCTTCTTTTCTTTTCACTATACAACTTACCATCATTCTCTCATCAAGAAAATATCTCCCCTGATACAGTTTCTCTAAAGACTTTTCCAGGTCATCGATGCCAATTTGAGTCAAAAAGCCCAATCCTCCTAAATTCACTCCAAAAACCGGTATATCTTCGGCAGCGGCTAATCTGGCTGCTCTAAGTAGAGTTCCGTCTCCCCCCAAAGAGATTATTAGATCAACTTCTTTAAGAAATTTTTCAGTAAGGCAGTTTAATTCTTCCTTCCCTATTTCTTTACCCCCATTTCCTTCTATACACACTTTTAGTTTTTTAGAATTCAGCCAATCAATTATCCTGCAAGCTGTTTCCCGAGTCTTTTCTTTTTTATAATTTACCATTAAACCCACACTGTCTAATTTCATCTCCACCCTCCTTGAAGCAAATAATATAAGACCAAACTAAAAATTGCTCCTGCCAAAAAATATACTAACTTTATTACCTTTTGACGCATAGTGTTTTCGAATTGAAACTTTACTTCAGAAATACTCTTATTTTTCATATTTAACAAGAGAATACCGCACGGTTGATAGGCAAGATAATATTCTAACATCTGCCTACGGGTTTCCCGGTTGGTAATATAGGGGATCTTTTCTCCACTTTTAACTTCTACTACAAAGACTTTCCCTCTCTTCCTGGCCAAATAATCTATCCGTACTAAGTAGCGATGAATCTTATCGCCAATAGTTATAAGAAGTGGTTTGCTTTTTTGAGTATCTATAA
>DAOUWX010000392.1 GCA_030666935.1 Atribacterota bacterium
GAAGAGCTGGCAAAAGTGGCGAGCGTAGAATTCGCCGGTGCAGTACTCAGACCTCACGCCTTCTTGATGAAGAAGAAGGGAAAATTGACTAAAGATGGGGAAGCTGTACTGAATAGGGTGAAAAGAGCAGGCTATGAACTCATCAAAGAAGGGAGGATAAATAAGGAGGCTCTCGAAGCAATAAGCCGCCCACTCATCTCCGAGGAGGGACTCAGACGACGATATAACGATGGGTTGTGAAAAAGCTTTCTCTTCCCTTCCGAACATGATAGAGTAGGTTCCTTGAAATTTATAGATTAAATAATCCTGTCAGGGGTTTTAGTCAAGGTAAAAGATCAGGATCGGTGTTGCATTAATAATAATTCAAAATATTTTTAATTATTTTAAAATTCATGCAGGAGTTTATTCTATAAATATCGAATTTATAAAATATGCATTATAAAATTTAAAAATCGAAGTCTGGCTTTTATAAAGAGAGTAATTTATAGGGAGGGATGCTATGGATTTAGATAATAGAAAAAGAAAAGTAATAATAATATTTAAGGGAGGTTATATTTAAAGATGTTCAATTTCAAGAGAAATCAAAAATCATTAGTTTTTACCTTGGTTTTCTTGTTAGTTTTCAGTTGTGCTTCTTTTATTTTTGCAGCCGATAGCGGAGAAGTTCATATCACAATTCTGGGAACTTCAGATGTGCATGGACATATTATGAATTATGATTATTATGGAGTCCGCACATATACACAAGGTTTTGCTGTAGTAAGTACAATGGTAAAAGAGGTAAGAGAAGAGAATCCTAATACGCTATTAATTGATGCAGGTGACCTTATCCAGGGCACCCCGCTTACTTATTATTATGGTAAGATGATGAAGCCTGATAAAGATTACCCCATGACTCATATAATGGATATTATGAACTATACTGCCGGTACTGTAGGTAATCATGAATTTAATTATGGATTAGATGCGCTTCAAAAAGTAATAGACACAGCACAGTTCCCCATATTATCAGCTAATGTGGTTAAAGAATCAGATGGTTCTTTAGTCTTTGCTCCTTATACTGTTGTAGATGTAGAGGGTGTAAAAGTTGGAATTTTAGGTCTTACAACCCAATCATGTACTGCCTCGGATATCAAAGGATTAAAGGTTTTACATCCTGTTGATACAGCTAAAAAATATGTCAAGATATTAAAGGAAGAAGAAAACTGTGCTCTAGTTATTATATCTGCCCATTTTGGTTTAGATCCGGATAAAAGGGCAGGTAATTATGCAAGGCCTATTGCTCAGGATATTGTTGGAGTAGATGGTATTTTGACCGGGCATGACCATAGCACCATTGATATAGAGGAAATGGGACCTACAGGTTATACGGTGCCTATCCTCATGCCTTATAAATGGGGGCGTGCCCTGGCGAGATACGATTTTTATCTGAAAAATGTTGATGGTAAATGGGTTGTAGAGAGGGAAAAAACCGAACAGCAGGTAATTGATTTAAGGAAAGCTCCTGTTGAGCCTGATGAAGAAATATTAATGGCAGGCAAAAAATATCACGAAGCGACATTAGAGTATACCGGTACTATTATTGGTACAGCAACAGCTGATTTTAAAGAAGGGTATAGTAATGAGATAAAAGGAATTTCTCAGGGTAAACTTCAAGATACGCCCCTTATTAATCTTGTTAACCAGTTCCAAATGAAATATGCCAAGGCAGATATTTCTTTGGCAGCTGAGTTCGCAGACACTGCTAATATTAAAAAAGGTGATATAACAATTAATGATATTTCATCAATCTATATTTATGAAAATTACCTGTTTGGCATGAGGATTACCGGTGCAGAGCTGAAGAAATTACTAGAATATGAAGTAAGATTCTATCGTCAAGTCA
>DAOUWX010000429.1 GCA_030666935.1 Atribacterota bacterium
AGGTTTTAGATATATTTGAAAAGGGTGAAGAATTAAATATGGAACATGCTTATGGTGAAGTGGCTATTACTACCGTTTCTACCTCTTATAAAAAGATAAAATTTTATACTCACGAGAATATCGGTTTTGGGGAAATATCTTTACCCCCGGAGGAGATGCACACCACCGCTTATTGGCTTGCTTTGACCAATGAAATTAGTGAACTGTTAGAGCTCCAGGAAAGTGAAAATAATTTTTTTAATTTAAGCAGCGGGCTTTTGGCTCTATCTAATGTGCTTATTAATGTTATTCCTTTATATGTAATGTGTGACCCTCAAGATGTCAGGGCGGTTTCGGAAGTGCGTTCACCCTTTACCAGCAAGCCTACTATTTATATTTATGATAATTATCCCGGGGGAGTAGGATTTAGTGAGAAGATGTTTGAACTGCGCCGGCCTTTACTGCAGGCAGCTCAGGAATTGATTCTTGGCTGCGGATGTGAAAAAGGCTGTCCCTCCTGTGTGGGCCCCATTGACGAAGTGGGCATAAAGGGAAAAGAGAGTGCTCTTTTAATTTTAAGGGAGGCTTTGAGCTGATTATGGACCTAAAGAGTCGATTGGAAAAGATTGCCCAGTTAAAGAAGAATATAGATAAAATCAATCAATCGCAAAAAGAGAAAAATTCGAAGAGCGTAGAAGTAGAAGTAAAGATAGAAGAAGTAGTATCAGGGAAATTTATCTCCACTCCTTTTGGGGAAAGTTTTATCCGGGAAAATTATTTTTCCCGAGATTATAGGTGCGGGGAGGTTGAACTTTTTCAAATTTTTCAATCTTCTGCCAAAACTATTTCCAATTTAGCCAGAGATGATAGATTAAAGGAAATAGATATTAATAAGACTGTATTTTTGGATACCGAGACTACCGGATTGGCCGGAGGAGCAGGGACTTATATCTTTCTGATGGGAGTAGGATATTTTGAAGGAGATCAATTTTGTGTTCGGCAATATTTTATGCGGGATTTTAATGAAGAGCGAGCTTTACTATCAGCAGTAAATGAACTGCTTTCCAATTTTGAGGCAATAGTTTCGTATAATGGTAAGACTTTTGATGTTCCTTTAATTCAGAGCCGCTTTATTATGTCCGGGATGAAATTGAATTTAAAAGATTCTGGTCATTTTGATTTACTTTATCCTGCCCGTCGTTTATGGAAAAGAAGACTAGAGAATTGTTCTTTATCTACAGTGGAAAGAGATATACTGGGGGTGATCAGAGAAAACGATGTCCCGGGCTATCTTGTCCCCGAGATTTATTTTAGGTATCTTAAAACCAAAGATGCCCGAGCATTAAAACAGGTCTTCGAACATAATTTACAGGACATTCTTTCTCTGGTAGCCCTGGTTAGCAGGATGTGTTTTCTGGTAGAAGACCCTTTGAATAATACCGAATACGGGATGGATATTTTCAGTATAGGTAAAATGTTCGACGAGGAGAAGAAATACGGGCAGAGCACCCACTATTATACTGAAGCTTTAAAACATAATTTAGCTGAAGAAGAGACCTTGGAGATATTAAGATTAAGTTCTTTTGCTTACAAGAGACAGGGGAAATGGGAAGAGGCAGAAGAAATATGGAAAGAGATAATAGAAAGAAGCC
>DAOUWX010000409.1 GCA_030666935.1 Atribacterota bacterium
ATTATCTCTGCGGAACAATTTTTAAAAACTTTAGTTTTCTATAAATTAGGATTGATTGTAAAAAAGCGAGAAGAAATTAAAGTCCGTATGGCCCACAAAGTGATTTCCCGTTTAGGAGATGAAGAATTTCTAAGAGTAAAATTAGGCAATATAGATGGAAAAATAATGGCTTATCCTCTTTCCCGGGGAGCGGGAGTGGTTACTTCTTTGGTAGAAGCAGATGCCCTGATTCGTATTCCCTTGCTTAAAGAAGGGGTAGATTGTGGAGAAGAAGTAGAAGCTGAACTTTTAGAAGGTTTTAATAGAATAAAGAACAATATCATTGTAACCGGGAGTCATGATTTAGTTTTGGATATTTTGAGAAATGAATTACGAGAAGAGTTTTCTGATTTTAATTTAGTATCCTTTAATGTAGGAAGTATAGGAGGATTATTAGCCTTGAAACAAAAAAGAACCCATCTTGCCACTGCTCATCTATTGGATCCGGAGAGTGGAGAATATAATTTTCCCTATTTAAAAAAGATGCTTCCTCAGAGGGAATTGATAGTTGTGAATCTAACATACCGGGAGCAAGGGATAATGGTAAAAAGAGGAAATCCAAAAAATATCAAAGGAGTAGATGATTTAACTAAGAAGGATATAAAGTTTATTAATAGGCAGAAAGGTTCAGGAACTAGAGTTTTATTGGATTATCTATTAAAAAAGAAAGGCATTAATTCTTTAGATATTCAGGGTTATTTTCACGAAGAGTACACCCATTTAATGGTGGCTTCTGCCGTAGCGGAGGGGAGCGTAGATACAGGCTTGGGGATTTTGTCTGCTGCCAACACCTTTCACTTAGATTTTGTACCAGTGGCCAAAGAGAGATATGATATAATTATACCTAAAGAGTATTACTCTTCTTTAAAAATTCAAAAATTATTGACTGTTATCATGTCGGAAAAATTTAAGAAAAAAGTTTTGAGTTTAGGAGGGTATGACCTCTCTCGGAGTGGAAAGGTACTAAAAGAATGAATAAACTAATAGATAATTTTGGCAGAGAAATTTCCTACCTTCGGGTTTCTATTACCGATCGATGTAACTATAGGTGTATTTACTGTAAACCCGAAGAACAATTTGAATTTATACCACATAAAGAAATTTTAAGGTATGAAGAAATTGTAGAAATTATCGAAGAAGCGGTAAACTTAGGTGTTACCAAAGTCAGGATTACTGGCGGTGAACCTTTAGCTAGAAAAGGAGTAGTAAATTTTATTAAAAAATTAAGAGAGATCAAAAAATTAGAAGATATATCTTTGACTACTAATGGTTTTTTCTTAAGCGAGTATGCCGAAAAATTAAAAGACGCTGGACTGAATCGGGTAAATATTAGTTTAGATTCCCTGCAAGAAGAAAAATATAAAAAAATCACTCGAGGGGGAAGTTTAGAAAAGGCATTAAGGGGAATCGATTCTGCTTTAAAGGCAGGATTATTGCCTATCAAAATTAATGCTGTGCTAATTAGGGGAATTAATAATGACGAAGTAGAAGATTTTGTAAGATTAGCTTTAGAAAGACCATTGAATATTCGTTTTATTGAATTTATGCCCTCCGGGGAAGAAGTAATAAATGAATTTGAAAATAAATTTATTTCAGTTCAGGAAATAAAAGAGAAATTAATAAAGAAATATTTATTAAATCCTATAAAAATTAGTATTGCAAATGGACCGGCGAAATATTACCAGATTAAAGGTGGTCAAGGTACCATAGGTTTTATTACCGCTTTAAGCCAAC
>DAOUWX010000312.1 GCA_030666935.1 Atribacterota bacterium
AGAAGTCTGCTTTATCTGTCGGGATAATTCTTCCAGAATATCCAGATCCTCCATTTTTCCTTTTCCCTGACAGATTCGCTCCAAAATGTTTAACATAATCCGTGTCCCTTGACGACAAGGAGTACAATTACCGCACGATTCTTCCTGAATAAATTCCATAAAGTAACGGGCTAAATCGACCATACAGGTATCTTCATCCATTACAATCAATCCGCCTGAACCCATGATAGCTCCAAGTTCCTGCAATGATTCGTAATCCACTTTCACATTCAGATGATCTGCAGGTATACAACCTCCCGAAGGACCGCCAATCTGCACTGCTTTTAATTTTTTATTATTGGGAATTCCTCCTCCAATATCATAAATAATTGTTCCCAAAGGCATTCCGATAGGAATTTCGATAAGCCCGGTATTATTTATGTCACCTGCCAAAGCAAATACTTTTGTTCCTCTGCTCTTCTCGGTTCCCATTGAAGCAAAATCGTCGGCTCCTTGTAAAACTATATAAGGTATATTGGCAAAAGTCTCTACATTATTTAGTACAGTAGGACATTCGAATAATCCCTTTTGAGCGGGATAAGGAGGTTTCGGACGAGGTTCTCCTCTCTTCCCTTCTATGGAACGCATTAGAGCAGTTTCTTCTCCACAGACGAAAGCACCTGCTCCCATTCTTATTTCTATATCAAAATTAAAATCAGTCCCTAAAATATTTTTTCCTAAAAGTTCATTTTTTTTCGCTTGTTCAATAGCGATCGATAACCTCTCTACGGCTAAAGGATATTCAGCTCTAACATATATATAACCTTGATCAGCTCCAATAGCGTATCCACAGATCATCATAGCCTCCATTATACTATGGGGATCTCCCTCTAAAATGCTCCTATCCATAAAGGCACCGGGGTCTCCTTCATCTGCATTGCAACATACATATTTTTGTTTTCCCAGGGAAGCGGCAGTAAATTGCCATTTTAAACCAGTAGGGAATCCTGCTCCTCCTCGCCCCCTAAGACCGGATTTTTTGACCTCTTCAACAACTTGCTGAGGAGTCATTTCGGTCAGCACTTTCCCTAAAGCCATATATCCATCAGCAGCTATATATTCTTCAATTTCCAAGGGGTTGATAATTCCACAATTCCGAAGAGCTATTTTCCTCTGGAGTTTGAAGAAATCGATATCATTAAACATTTCTACCATCTCTTCAGTCTTCGGTTTTTTATAGAATAGGCGTTTAACAACTCTGCCTTTTAGCAAGTGTTCCTGGACAATCTCTTCAGCATCTTCGGGTCTAACCTTCTGATAGAATACTCCCTCCGGATAGATAACCATAATCGGGCCCAACTCACAAGTTCCCATACATCCGGTAGTTATAACATCTACTTCATTTTGAAGTCCTGCTTTAGCAATTGCTTTCTCCATTGATCCTTTAACACTATCAGCATTAGAAGAAATACAGGCACCTCCGTAGCAAAGCAAAACATGTGCTCTTAAATTATACATATTAATATTCCCTACCTTATCTATTTGTATTGTTCTAATATTTTATCTAATTTTTTTGCCGATATCCGACCATGGACATCTTTATCTATCATAATAACCGGTGCCAATCCACAGGCCCCCAGACATCTTTGCACTCCCATAGAAAACCTTTTATCTTCAGTAGTCTCTCCAATTTTTATACCCAGTTTCTTTTCAAGTTCTTCCAATATTTTTTTCGCACCTCGGACGTAGCAGGCTGTTCCTAAACAGATCGTAATTGTGTGTCTGCCGGTGGGAAAAATCTTAAAATAAGAATAAAAAGAAACTACTCCGACAACTACACTCACTGGAGTATTCATCTCTTTAGATACAAAATTTTGTACTTCTGGCGGGAGATATCCGAATATTGCCTGCGCCGTATGGAGTACCGGTATTAAATAACCTTTCTTATTTTTGTTTTCATCAATAAATTCATTAAGTTGTTTATACTTTTGCTCATCAGTAAGCTCTTTTTCATTGCAAAGACATCCCATAATTATTTCCCCTTCAAAAAAAGATATTTTTCTACAATTTCGCCTTTTAAAATGTGTTTCTCAAATATTTCTTCTGCTGCTTTCGGATCAACCTTTCCATATACAACTGGTTCCCTATCTTCTATATAAATCTGAATCATGGGTTCCTGTTCGCAAAAACCCGCACAGCCTGCTGTGGTTACTATAGTGTCAGACCTGTCGTTCTTGGCAATAAGATCGATAAGAGTATTCATGGTCTCTCGAGCTCCAGCGGCAATACCACAAGTCCCCAGGCAAACCACAATTTTAATTCGATGCTTTCCGGTACGTAATTCTAAATCTTTCCTTACTCTTTCTCTAATTTTTTTTAGTTCTTCTAAATTCTTCATCTTCCTCCCCTTCATTTTTATATATTAAATACAATAAAATAAATTAAATATTTATCTGGTGAAAATATCCAAAAGACTCCTTTAAATCACAATATACCAAACTGGTTATCAATACCTATTTTTTTAAGCTCCTGATCTATAGATTGATAAATAAAATCCCTAATCTTCTTCTGCTGCATCTCATACTGATTTACTATATTCTTAATCTTTCTACTGTTAAGAACAGGGATTTTTTTATTATCCTCTATATTTATAAATATCTCAAAGTCAGCCTCTAGCCAACTGTATATAGCATCTACAAATGTCCTGGTTATATCTCC
>DAOUWX010000059.1 GCA_030666935.1 Atribacterota bacterium
AGCTAATTTCTTATCGGATAAATCCTTTTCTAAAATTAATATTGCAGCCCCTTCTCTTTTAAAAATTTTAGCATTGATTCCCTGATGATCATGAGTAGCGTGGGGGTAAGGTATTAAAATTACTGGTAAACCATAAGCCCCAATCTCAGCTAAAGTTGTAGCTCCCGCCCGGCAGATTACTAAATCAGCCAGAGAATAAGCTTTTTCAATATCATATAGATAAGGTTCTACCGAAAATATTTTATGGTCTTCTCCCACTATTTTCAAGACGTTATTGTAATCGTCTTGCCCGCTAATCAATAAAACTTGCCAGTCGTTTTTTATAACCTCTTTTATTAAATCGATACCTCCCAGAACAACTCTATTAATTGAAGCTGCTCCCTTGCTGCCTCCCAACACCAATATAGTTTTTTTTGAAGAATCAAGGTTAAATTTTTTATACTCTCTGTCTGTGTTCTGTCTAATATTTTTAAAACGTAGGGGATTACCGGTAAAAATCAATTTTGTTTTATTACTAAAATATTTTTTTGACTGATTAAAACTTAAAAATGTTGCTCTGGTAATACGAGATAAAAATTTATTGGTAATCCCGGGTATTACATTCTGCTCATGGATAAAAGTTGGAATACCTAATATCGCAGC
The DNA here is from genome assembly GCA_030666935.1 of Atribacterota bacterium. Classification (GTDB taxonomy): domain Bacteria; phylum Atribacterota; class Phoenicimicrobiia; order Phoenicimicrobiales; family Phoenicimicrobiaceae; genus Sediminicultor. The sequence continues at coordinate 643 of DAOUWX010000059.1, forward strand.
CATCAAAACAACCGAACCGCTCACATAGCCCCCTGTTCCAATAACTATATCCGGCTTATACTTTCTTATAATTTTATATGACTGAAATAAGGAAATTAAAAAAATGACAATCGCCGTTAAATTTTCAAAACATATTTTCCGTTGGATGCCCCGGGCATTAATTTTTATAATTTTAAAACCTTCCCGAGGAATAAGTTTTGATTCCATGCCCCTTTCAGTTCCTAAAAACAAAATATCATTGTTTATATCTCTGTCTTTTATCTCGTAAGCCAAGCTAATTCCTGGATATATGTGCCCCCCTGTTCCACCACCCGAAATTATCACCTTAAATGCCATTAACTATGCTCCCTACTCTTTTACTTTATAGCGGGAAATATTTAATAAAATTCCCGCACAAAACATATTTACAATTAGAGATGAACCCCCATAGCTGATAAAGGGCAAGGTTATGCCGGTAGTGGGAATCATCTTGGTTACCACTCCAATATTTATGATACTCTGGAAAACTATCATTGAGGTAATACCCGCAGCCAGCAAAGTCCCAAATTGGTCAGAAGAATCTAAGGCTATCCTGAATCCACGCCACAATAATATTGTAAAGAGAATAATTATTACTACAGTACCTATAAATCCAATTTCTTCACCAATTATTGAGAAGATAAAGTCAGTATGCTGGTCGGGAAGATAAAAATATTTTTGTTTACTCTCTGCCAATCCGATTCCAAAAATTCCACCACTCCCTAAGGCTAATAGAGATTGAATTATGTGAAACCCGCTATCCAAGGGGTCTTTCCAGGGGTTCAAAAAGGAGAGCAATCTCGTTCTTCTATATTCTTCTCTGGATAATATTAAAATTCCCAAGGGAATTGCTGTTATCATTAGTGCATAAAGCTGAATTACCCTGGTCCCCCCAATAAATAACATAATAAAAGAAATACCTAAAATAATTAAGGAAGTACTAAAATCTGGTTCATTCAGGATTAATAAAAACATTACTAACATAATAATTAAAGGGGGCAATACCCCTCTAATAAAAGTTTTTATATCTTTTAATTGTTTTCTGGTTAAAGACTCTGCCATATATAAGATTAAAGCAAATTTAGCAATTTCGGAAGGCTGAAAAGAAAAAAATCCTATCTTAACCCATCTGCTTGCCCCTCCGGCAGTTCTCCCGATACTGGGAATATACACCATCGATAGCAATGCAATGGATAAAATTAAAATAGGCAGAGTAAATTTTTTATAATAATGATAATCGGTATATATAGCAAAAATAAATGCTACCAGGGCTATTATAGCATAAATTAATTGTCTTTTTAAAAAATAATAACTATCTCCATACCACTTATAAGCCATAATGTAACTTGAACTAAAAACCATACATATGCCGATAGCCATAAGAATAATTACTACTATGAAAAGCCATAAATCAGGAGATTTTTTTTCTGTTAACATCTAAATATAACCCCATAATTAGTCGTTAGTAATAGTTAGCGTAGAGCGTACAGCGTTTAGCGTATAGGATAAATCATTCTGTACAGCATACTGCCAACTTCTTTTATAAAATTTTCAATAATTTCATTTTTATTTATATAATCTAAATCAAGGGATAACAAATATTGAGTTTCTAATTCCAACAATGAAGCATAGGCTATAGATAAAAATTGTTGATATTCTGCTTTATGTTTTCTTCCATATCCTTCAGCTATATTTGAGGGTATAGATATTGCTGCTCTTCTCATCTGTTGAGTCAAACCATATATTTCATGTCTTGGGAAAGTTTTGGTAATTTTATATACTTCTAAGACTAATTTATAAGCCTTTTCCCAAATTATTAAAGCTTTAAAGCTTTTTGTTTTCAATATATATTCTCTATTAACCTTTTATTAATTCAGTATATAATTAAAATGTTTATTTAAACTCTCGCTATCCGCTAAACGCTTCACGCTATCTTTCTATACGCTCTACGCTGTACGCTATACACTAATATTGCGATACTAAATACTGGCTATTCCAATAATACCCAGTATTATTCCCGCTATCCAAAATGTAATAATAATTTTAGGTTCTTTCCAGCCACAAAGCTCAAAATGATGATGAATAGGACTCATCTTAAAAATTATTTTACCCCTTAATTTTACCGAAATAACCTGAAGTATCACTGATAAAGTTTCAATCACAAATACCCCGCCTATTATCAGTAGAAACAACTCTGTTCTGGTAAAAATTGCTACCGAAGCAAGTGCTCCGCCTAAAGCCAAAGAACCTACATCTCCTAAAAATATCTTGGCCGGATAAAAATTATAGATTAAAAAACCAAAAGAAGTTAAGGCAACTATCAGGGAAAATAGACTCATAGGCAATATATTTTGCATATAGGCAACTAAAGCAAAACTTAGCATGGCAATAATTACTAGCCCAGCTGCCAGCCCATCCAAGCCGTCGGTTAAATTTACCGCATTGACAGAACTAACCATCACCAGGACAACAAAAGGCACAAACATAATTCCTAAATCTATACTATTTTTTATAAAAGGAAGATAAATTTCTGTACCTAAATCAGTGTTTTGTCGGACACCATAGGCAAATATTAAAGCCAAGGCAATTTGAAGGAATAGCTTTTGCATAGTCAGAAGACCTAATGACCGCTTCTTAAGATATTTAATTAAATCGTCAATCAAGCCGATAAGGCCAAAACCAACAGTGGCAACCAACGACCACAAAACATATTTATTGTAAGGAACAAGGAGTAAAACTACTATTACCAAAGTAAGAATAACTATTACCCCTCCCATGGTAGGTGTTCCCATTTTATGTTGATGAAGATCCGGCCCTTCCTGACGAATTTTCTGTCCCACATTATGTTTTTTTAAATATTTTATAAAAAACGGCAGAGCAATTACCGGGATTATAAAAGAAACTAATGAAGTTAAGGGCCAATAGGTCATTATCTCCTCCTTAGGCAGGATTATTTTTTTGATACTCTTTTTGTAAAAATTCTAAAATCTCTTCCATTTTCATTTCCCGGGAACCTTTTAATAGGATAAAATCTCCGGGTTCGGTCAGACTTAATAGCTTTTTGGTTAAATTTAACTTCTCATTTTTCTCAAAAGAAAAAACTCTCTCTTGTTCCATCCCTTCTTCCTGGGAAGACCGGGCAATTATCTTTCCTCCTGAGCCTACAGTTATCAGTATATCAATAGACAATTTTGCTACTTCTTTTCCTATTTCCCGGTGGTAGAAATCAGCCTTTTCTCCTAATTCCAGCATATCTCCCAAGATGGCTATCTTTCTATTCTTTTGCCCGACTTCTGCTAAAGTTTCTAAAGCACTTTTTACCGATAAGGGACTCGCATTATATGAATCATTTAATATTTTAATACCATTATAAAAGTTGCTCAATTGCATATGCAGATCTAACGGTTTAAAAGAAGATAATCCTCTTTCAATTAAATCCAATTTTATTCCTAGGGCAAAAGCAACCGCAGAAGCAGTAAGAGCATTATAAATATTATGCCTTCCCAATAAGGGAAAATATATTTCTCTACTTTTGCCATTTTGCACTTTTAAGGTAAATTTCATTCCCTTATCACTGGCCATCCTGATATTGCTGGCTACAATATCACTCTTATTCTCCATGCCAAAGGTATATACTTTCTTGTCTTTAACAATTTTCGACATCCTAAAAAAATAAGGATCATCTCTGTTTAGAATAGCTATACCGTCTTTATCCAATGATTGTAATAATTCCGATTTAGCCTTAAAAATACTATCCCTTGAGCCTAATAAACCGATATGCGCTTCGCCGATATTAGTAATCACTGCCAAATCAGGAGGAATAAAATCGGTAAGAGTTTTTATTTCACCTAAACCCCTCATCCCCATCTCTGCCACCAATACCTTATGTGATTTATCAAGCTGTAGCAGGGTAAGAGGGATTCCGATTTCATTATTATAATTTCCGGAAGTTTTTAAAAGAGGGAACTCCTGAGATAGGATATGGGCGATAATTTCTTTGGTCGTGGTCTTTCCGTTACTGCCAGTTACACAGATATTAAAAGTTTTAAATTTATCTTTATAATGCTTGGACCAATCCTGTAGGGCAGAAAGAGTATCTTTTACTTCTATAATAATTTCATCTTTATCTATTCGCTTATTCTGTAATAAAGTGCTCGCGCCTTTACAGACTACTGCCCCAACTGCTCCCTTGCTAAAAGCTTCAAAAATAAAATCATGTCCATTGAAACTGGGCCCAATTATAGCAAAAAATAAATCACCGGGAATTAAAGTTCGGCTGTCTATGGAAATTCTGCTTATTAGGCAATCCTGGTTTCCTTGAATTATTTTTCCCGAGACAGCTTTTATCAATTCTCTAATCTTACAGTTTTCCAATCTTTTATCTCCCTGTTAAAATATATTTCACTACTTCTTCATCATTATGATGGATAGCTCTGTTATGATAAATCTGTTCTTTTTCAGGTCCTTTTCCGGCTATTAAGACTATATCCCCTTCTTCGGCTTTTTCCAAAGCATGTTTAATAGCTTTTACCCGATCAGTAATTATAATGTAATCTTTATCTGTTTTTTTAACTCCTCTCTCAATCTCCTGGGCAATTTCTATAGGATCTTCACTCTTAGGATTATCTGCAGTTATTACTGTGTAATCACTATATGTCCCTAAAACTTCTCCCATGGTAGCCCTTACCTTATTATATTTCTCTCCACCATGCCCAAATACAGTAATTACATTATGGGGAGCAAAATTTCGTAGATTCTGCAATATATTACCTAACCCATGATAATTGTGGGCAAAATCGATAACAATAGTGTAATTCTGACCATATTCAAGTAATTTATATCTTCCCGGGGCTCCATAAAATTTACTAAAAGCCCGAGAAATTGTATCAAGGGGAATATCCTGAGTAATAGCTGTTGCTGTAGCTGCCAAAGCATTATATATATTGTATCTTCCGCTAAAATTTAAAAATATTTTAGTGCTCCCAACAGGTGTTTCCACTATAAATAACGAATTTTTGAGCTCTATTTTTATGTTCCTGGCTCTAATCTCAGCTTGTTTTTCTACTCCATAAGTAATTAAATTAACCTTATTACAATCTATAAAATCTTTACTGTGCTCTTCGTCAACATTAATTATTGCAAATTTTTTAGACGCCTCTTTCTTGCTTCTGTTTAAGCTTAAAAACAATTTTTTCTTAGCCCTTAGATAATTAGAAAAGTTTTTATGGATTTCGAAATGTTCCTTGCTGATATTAGTAAAGATGGCTGAATCAAAATCGCATCCTTCTACGCGGGATAATTGCAAGGCATGGGAAGATACTTCCATCACTGCATAATCATTCTTTTGTTCAACCATTTCTTTGAGGGTTTTCTGTAAATCTACCGATTCCATGGTAGTCATTTGAGAAGAGTTAATATTGTCACCGATTATATTTTGAGCGGTGCCCAGTAGTCCGGTTTTGAAACCTGCTTCCTGAAAAATAGCTCTTAGCATATAAGTAATGGTAGTTTTACCGTTTGTTCCGGTTACCCCAATTAATTTTAATTTTCGCGAAGGGAAACCGTAAAATTGATTAGCTAAAATGGCTAAGGCTTTACGGCTATCATCTACCCTGATTATGGTAATGCCCGGCCGGGGAGGAATTTCTTTTTCTACTATCAGTGCAACAGCTCCCCTGTTAATGGCTTCATCGATAAAATCATGTCCATCAGAAGTAAAACCTTTTATACATATAAATAAAAAATCTCTCTTTATTTCCCGAGAGTCATGATAAATCCCTTTGATATTTAAATTTGAATCACCGATAATTACTTCAGCGTCTAAATTTGTTATTAATTCACTTAATTTCATAAAAAATACCTCGATATTATAAATAGCGTAGAGCGTACAGCGTTTAGCGTATAGTATGAAAGATAAGACGTTTGTCCTCCAGTTAAATTCCGTATATAGTATATCGTATTGCGTATCGCGATTCAATTCAAAACCTATAAAATCTTCCAGTCTCCCGGTCTCCCAGTCCACCAGTCAGTTTAGTTAAAAATTAGTCGTTAGTGAACAGTCGTGAGTATATAATTACTCGGCCGGCTTGCTAGTTAATGAACTAACTAATTCTCTACGCTAAACGCTATACGCTATACGCTCTACGCTATTCATTTGTCGGAACCGACAAGTGAGGGAGAACCTTGGAAGCAATCTCCTGGAAAACCGGAGCAGCCACTGTCCCACCGTAATAACTCCCCTTAGGTTCATCTAATAAAACCAGGATAGATATTTTAGGGTTCTCTGCAGGAACATATCCCACAAAAAATGAACTATATTTATCTTCGGAATATTTACCGGTAGAAAAATCAAATTTTTGAGCAGTCCCGGTTTTTCCTGCGGCTTGATACCCTGCAAGTTTGGCTCTTGTACCAGTTCCGTCATTAACCACTTGTTCCAATATTTTACTCATAGTTAAGGCAGTATCTACCGATACAACCTGTCTTACTGGTTTTGGTTTGAATATTTTAATTTTATTTTGCGTAGAATCTATTATTTCCTTCACTATCATCGGTTTCATCAAAGTCCCCCGATTAGCTATTGCCGATACAGCCATTATCAGCTGAAGGGGAGTTACAGAAATTTCTTGACCTATAGATAAAGAAGCCAGGGAAATTTTTGACCAATCCTTTGTGCTTCTTACCAGGCCATTTGTTTCACCGGGTAAATTTATTTCAGTCAATGTCCCAAACCCGAACCTTCTAATCGACTTTTCAAAAACCTTTTCATCTAATCTCGTTCCGGTTTGAATTACTCCAATATTACAGGAATTTTTCACTATATCGGTAAGATCTTGAGAACCATGTTGATGTATATCGTGAAAAATAGTCCCATTGTATTTTACCCACCCCTTACAATAAAATTGGTCATTTAAATTGGCTACTTTTTCTTCCAGGGCGGTAGCTATGGTAATAATTTTAAAGGTCGATCCCGGTTCATAGGCATCAGTTACTGCTCTATTTCTCCAAATATCACGGGGATATTGATTAAAATAATTGGGGTTATAGGAAGGTTCTACTGCCATTGCTAAAATTTCCCCGGTTTTAGGTTCTACTACAATAGCAATTCCTGTTTTGGCTTTAGATTTTTGAAAAGCTTTATCCAAAGCTTCTTCAGTGATATATTGGATAACTTCATCAATAGTCAATACAATTGAACGCCCATCTTTGTGACCAGTTGGTTCTTTAATACTTAAAGGTACCTTGCCTCCTATAGCATCTCTTTCTAAAATTACTAAACCAGGCAAACCTTTTAGTTCTTTATCAAAAAATGATTCCAAACCTTCCAGTCCTTGATTGTCTATCCCCACAAATCCCATTAAATTAGAAGCCAAATAATTCTTAGGGTAATGTCTTTTGCCCTCATCCAAGAAATCAAATCCCTCCAGGTTTAGTTTTTCAATCTCTGCTACTTCTGTTTCTTTTAACTTCCTCTTTATCCACACAAAAGACTTTTTCTGGTTTAATTTTTCCAGTACATCTTTTGTTTTTAAATTCAAGATTGAAGATATTTTTTGGGCAGTTTCTTGAGGATTTTCAACTTTAGGGGGAATGGCAAATAAAGATTGCACATTAACATTCACGGCTAATTTTTTATAATTTCTATCATAAATGTTACCTCGTTCTCCTTCAATAGAAAAAGAAGTGAGGTGTTCTTGTTGGGCAATTTCTTTAAATCTATCACTTTGAATGATCTGAATGTTATATAATCTATAAATTAATGAAAAATAAAGAATTATGAATACTATAAGTAATAAAATAATACGTTCTTTTTTCTCTTTGGAAAGCAACAATTATTTCCGCCCTCTTTAACCTATACTGCTACAAGTATATTATTTTAATGCCCCTAAAATCAAGTCATTTATATCCTTTAGGTCAAAACTAGCCCAAAAATTCTTTTCCTTTTCATAATTGTTACTGATTGCTCCGATATCATTTCTGGAATTAATCTCAGGAGCGGGATTTAAAGCAATAAATTTAACTTCTTTTGGTCTAATCATTCCTAAATGATTGCAAGCAATTTTTTCAATTCTATCTAAAGCAGAAAGAGTCTCTGCGGTAAGTTCAAGTTTTTTATTTTCTTCCCCCAAGGCTATTTTTTCATTTTCTAGCTTTATTAATTTGTATCCTAATTCAGTTAATATAATGTTATTAGAAATATATAAAATTACTATAGAAGTGACAAGAATTACGAAAATTAAAAATGACCCAAAAACAATTATGGCATTCTTATTATCGTAATTACCGGTAGCTATAGCACTACTCCCTCTCATATTTTATCACCTCTTTGCTTTTATTGTTCTCTCTGCCACTCTCAATTTAGCGCTTCTTGCTTTAGGATTATCCCTTACTTCCTCCGAAGAAGGTCTAATTGGTTTTTTGGTTATAATTTTCAATCCGTAATTCTTTTGTTCTTTCCCTTCTCTTTCTGCTTCCTTAAATA
>DAOUWX010000348.1 GCA_030666935.1 Atribacterota bacterium
ACTTAGCTCCTTTAAATATTTATCAAATTTATCCCCTTGAGAAATGAAAGAAATTGTTCTTTCATAAATATCTTTAAATTTGATATCGATCTTTAAATGTTCTTTGGGTAAAAGTTGTTCAATCTTTTCAGACCACTCAATAACTGTCAAGCCTTCTCCGTAAAAATATTCTTCATAACCCAACTCTAAAATTTCTTCCGCATCATCAAGCCGGAATAAGTCAAAATGATAGATGGGAATTTTGCCTTGATATTCATTTATAATAGTAAAAGAAGGGCTGGTGACATAATCTTTTACTTCCAAGCCTTGAGATATCCCTTGAATAAAACAGGTTTTACCTGCACCCAGCTCACCGTAAAAAGCTAATAAATCTCCAGGTTTTACTAATTTACTTACATTTTTCCCTAAATTTTTCGTTTCTCCAGGACTTTTAGTAATGATAGTCAAATTCATTTTAATCTATTCACCAATTCTCCAATTGATCAATTTTCCGATTCACCAATTTGCCAATTAACCAATTTTAATAAAATAATTCGTAGGGCAGGCGTTTCTCCTGTTAAAAGTCGTTATTGAATAGTCGCTAGTATTAAAACAAGTTTTAGTTGACGTTTTTCAGTAATTAGGGGCGTATTGCTATACGTCCATCTTACTAATAACTTGTTAACTAACTCTTAACCGGTAAACAGGTAAACCGGGTAACTGAGTAACTACGCATACGAGATACGATTCACGAGATACGAAATACGAATTTGTTCTGGGTAACCAACTAATCATCTAACTCTTTTCTTATTACTTATCACTCATTACTCATTACTGTATTTCTAAACGCTATAGTAATTTTTCCCCTAACATGGTTTTAATCTTCCAGGGTTTTCCATCCTTAATAAATAATTTAGGTACTCGTTTTTTGTCAGGTAAATGAACAATTTCATAGTTAATGGTTCCAATTTTTTCTGCAATTTCTTCTACGGTTATTTCTTCCTGTCCCTGTCTTCCCCAAAGCACCACTTCGTCACCTATTTTCACCTGAAGAAGATCGGTAACATCTATCATGGTTTGATCCATACATATTCGACCAATTACAGGGAAACGTCTTCCTCTCACCAAAACCTCTCCTTGATTAGAAAGAAGTCGATTGTAACCATCAGCATAACCAACTGGCAAGGAAGCAACAATTGTTCCTCTTCGGTTGGTAGTATAGGTTCGGCCATATCCGACACATTCTTCCGTAGGTAATTCTTTCAAAAAAGTTATTTTAGTTTTAAAACTTTGGGCTGGAATCAGTTTTACAGTCTTCCGTACCTCTGTTGAGGGGTACAGTCCGTATATAGAAATCCCCGGTCTTACCAAATCTAACCACATATGTGGTAAATCAAGAAACGTAGCACTGTTACCTACGTGTTTTATCGATATTTTTATCCCTTCTTTTTTTAAAATAGTTATGACTTCCATAAATTTTTTAAATTGTGCTTCAGTATAAGTCTTGTCTTTCTCGTCAGCAACTGAAAAATGGGTGAAAATTCCCTCTATTTCAATATTTTTCAAAGCCTTTACTTTTTTAACAAAGTTTGAAACATATTTGGGGAAAATCCCTATTCTTCCCATTCCGGTATCCACTTTAATATGAACCTTTACCGTCTTGCCTTCTTTAACTGCAAACTTAGAAAACTTTTCTATCGTTTCATACTTACACACCGTAGGTGTTATATTATATGATACCAATAATTCTGCTTGTTGTTTTAAAGTTAAACCAAGGACTAAAATGGGAACAGTAATTCCGACTTTGCGGAGAAAAATGGCTTCTTCTAAACGAGCGACTGCCAGTCTGCTAGCTCCGTTTTCTAAAACTAATGACGAAACCTCCAAAATATCATGTCCATAGCCGTTCCCCTTAACTACCGCCATTAATTCTTTTTTTTCACCTATTAATTTTTTAATATTTCTTACATTTTGGGCAATTGCATCAAGATTTACCTCTGTCCAGGTAGATCCTAATAACTTTTTCATAGTTTAATTTTCCCTTCTTATGTCTCGTATTTCGTATAGAGCACAGTGATGAGTGATAAGTGATAAGTGAAGAATAAATACTTATATATTAGATGTCTCGTATTTTACACTTATTACTTATTACTCATTACTTATTACTGTGCCTTCTATATTCAAAAAAGCCTGAGGTACTTGAGATAAGATATCGCCTGCTACCATACCTCTTTCTCCCTTGAGGTCTCGGGTTAAATCACCGGCCAGACTATGGATGTAAACTCCGGCTATTGCTGCCGAAAGACTATCGGTTCCTTGAGCTACTAAACTGCAAATTATTCCAGTCAGA
>DAOUWX010000222.1 GCA_030666935.1 Atribacterota bacterium
CCCTACTCTTTTTTCGAGAACCGCCAGGATAAGCAAAACCCGATTATAGTCTACGCCGGTAGTCATTCTTCGAGGTATACCCAGGTTGCTATAACTCACTAGGGCTTGCATCTCCACCAATAATGGCCTACTGCCTTCAAAGGTAGCTGCCACCACTGAACCAGAAACATGAGAAGGTTTTTCTGAAAGAAGCAATTCAGAAGGATTTAATACCTCCATCAAGCCCTTTTCTTCCATTTTAAATATCCCCAATTCATTGGTAGAGCCAAATCTATTTTTTGTAGAACGAAGTATCCGGTAAATATTATATTGTTCACCCTCCAAATAAAGAACAGTATCTACAATATGTTCAAGAACTTTAGGCCCTGCCAGTATCCCTCCTTTAGTTACATGTCCGATAATAAAGATAGAAATTTCTTTACTCTTGGCTAAACGCATTAATTGAGCAGTACATTCTCTTACCTGACTAATGCTTCCAGGTGAGGAACCAATCTCGTAATCATTAATAGTTTGAATGGAGTCTACAATAACCACTTTTGGTTTAATTTCACTGATATGTTTTTTTATAACTTCTATATCAGTTTCAGAAACTAAAAAAAGCTTTTCCGCAAGAGCACCTAATCGGGTGGCTCTTAATTTAATCTGATAAAGTGATTCTTCTGCAGAAATATATAATATTACCCCGCAGTTGCTGCTTAAGGAATTGGCTATTTGTAAAAGAAGAGTAGATTTTCCAATACCCGGTTCTCCTCCAACTAAAATTAGGGAGCCAGGGACAATCCCTCCACCTAATACTCTATCAAACTCCGAAATTTCTGTTTTGTATCTCGATTTACTTTCCTCTATCTCGATTTTGCTAATGGGTAAAGGCATGGAATTCCCTTCAGGATGAAGAGAATATTTTTTCTCTTCTTTAAACACTTCTTCAATTAAAGTATTCCATCCTCCACAATCGGGACAACGCCCTAACCATCGGGAAGATTCATAGCCACATTGCTGGCACCGAAAAATTGCTTTTCCTTCTTTACCCATTTTAACCCCTCTATCTTAATCTGATTATTTTTTCTTTTTAGAAAATATTATTTTCCCACCTTTTATCTTAATTAATATACAATCCCCTTCTTTAAACTCACCAGCCAATAACTTTTCAGAAATAGGATTTTCTATCAATCTTTCAATGGCCCGCCTTAAAGGACGAGCTCCAAAATTAGAGTCATAACCCTCTTTAGTTAATAATTCTTTAACTTCCTCTGTTGTTTCCAGGTCAATCTTTTGCTCTTCTAATAATTCTTTTACTTCATTGTTTATTATTAGACTGGCTATTTTTTTAATTTCCTCTTTACTAAGGGATTTAAAGACTATTACCTCATCAATTCGATTTAAAAATTCCGGTCGGAAGGTTTTATTCAATTCTCCCATTACTCTATTTTTTATATCTTTATAGGAAATCTCTTCAGATTCATTGGTTCCCCGAAACCCTAAAGCGGCTCCTTTTTTAATCAGAGTAGCCCCAACATTGGAAGTCATAATAATAACTGTATTTTTAAAATCCACTACCCTCCCCTGTGAATCAGTTAATCTACCATCTTCAAAGATTTGCAGTAAAATATTAAAGACATCGGGGTGCGCTTTTTCTATCTCGTCTAACAGAATTACCGAATAAGGCTTTCTTCTAACTTTTTCAGTTAATTGACCTCCTTCTTCATACCCCACATAACCAGGGGGAGCACCAACCAATCGGGAAACAGCAAATTTTTCCATATATTCTGACATATCTAAACTAATCAATGCATTCTCATCACCAAAAAGAAATTCTGCTAAAGTACGGGCTAATTCTGTTTTACCTACTCCGGTAGGTCCTAAAAATATAAAAGAACCGATGGGACGTTTGGGACTTTTCATACCAGCTCGGGCTCTTCTTATGGCTTTAGAAATAGATATTATAGCTTCATCCTGTCCAATTATCCTTTTATGTAATTCTTCCTCCATTCTAAGTAATTTTTGTGCCTCTTCCTCTTTAAGGGAAAAAATTGGAATCCCGGTCCAGCTGGAAACAATTTCTGCAATATCTTCTCCGGTAAGTCCTACTTTATTAACCCTTCTCCCGGTCTCCCATTTTTCTTTCATCTTTTGGAGTTCAGTTTCTAACTTTTTTTCTTTATCTCTTAATTGAGCTGCCTTTTCAAATTCTTGCAATTTTACTGCTGATTCTTTTTCCTTCCTTATTTTGTTTAATCCAATTTCTACTTCTTTCATATCGGGTGGGGAAATAGTGTTTTGTAATTTAATCTTGGAAGCCGCTTCGTCTACCAGATCGATAGCTTTGTCCGGCAAAAATCTGCCCGAAACGTAACGAGCTGACAAATGTGCTGCTGCCTCTAATGCTTGATCTGTAATTTTTATTTTATGATGAGCTTCATATTTATCTTTAAGTCCTTGCAATATCTTAACAGTCTCTTCTATCGAAGGTTCGGAAATATAAATAGGTTGAAATCTTCGCTCTAAAGCAGCATCTTTTTCAATATACTTGCGATATTCATCAGCAGTAGTTGCCCCGATAACTTGAAGCTCTCCCCTTGCCAAGGCTGGTTTTAATATATTAGAAGCGTCTATTGCCCCCTCAGCCGCACCGGCACCTACTAGAGTATGGATTTCATCAATAAACAATATGACATCATTTGATTCCTGGACCTCTTTAACAATTTTCTTTAATCTCTTTTCAAATTCACCCCGGTATTTAGTGCCAGCAACAATTAGAGCTAAATCAAGGCAGATAATTCTTTTTTCTTTCAATATCTCCGGAACATCATTATTGGATATTTTTTGAGCCAAACCCTCTACAATAGCCGTCTTTCCTACCCCGGCTTCTCCTATTATACAGGGATTATTTTTCTTTCTTCTACTTAAAATTTGTATCACTCTTTGAATTTCCATGCTCCTGCCAATAACCGGGTCTAATTTATCTTCTTGGGCTAATTTAATTAGATCTCTTCCAAATTCATCTAAAGCAGGGGTCTTCGTTGCTCTTTTTCCTGGGGCAGAGGGAAAATCTTGTGCTCCGCTATCCATTAGAATTTTCATAATCTCAGAATAAACATTATCCAAACTAATACCTAAATCTGTTAAAATTCTAACCGCTACTCCACTTCCTTCTTTTACTAATCCTAGTAATATATGTTCAGTACCAATATAATTATTTTTTAATTGACTTGCCTCTTGAGAGGCTAATTCCAAGACTTTTTTAGCTCGAGGAGTAAAAGTTATTTCACCTACTTGTTGATACTCGCCTTTCCCTACCAATCGCTCTACCTCTCCTACTACTTTATCTACATGCACTCCTAATTGTTTTAGAACCTGAGAGGCGACTCCTTCTTCTTCTTTTAATAAACCAATAAGAATATGTTCAGTTCCTATGTAATCATGATTTAGGCTTACTGCTTCTTCCTGAGCTATCATTATAGCCTTTTTTGCTTTTTCGGTATATCTTTTAAACATTCTTTATGCACATCCTTTCTCTTTAGTAAATAATTTTATACTACTTGGTTAGCTAGTAACAATTTACCGATTGACCGATTAATTCAGTCTACCGGTCCCCCGGTCTGCCAGTCATCCGGTCAATATATCACGCAATACACCTCTACTTTTTTTCAAACTTGTAACTTGTCACTAATTACTCACCGCTTATCACTGTATTTCTATCCGCTCTACGCTAAACACTATATACTAGAATACGAGATAGAAATTTAGCTTCTGTCTCCTGACTTCTTTTTTTTTAACGAGATACGATTCACGAGATACGAGATACGAATTTCGTTTTGCGTTTTTCGTTTTTCGC
>DAOUWX010000145.1 GCA_030666935.1 Atribacterota bacterium
TCCTATGTATAAGGGGTTGGCAAAGTTAGTGGGAATGGAAATATTGGAAGCAGGGGAAACAATAGAGAATGAATTTAAGACATTAAGGGAAAATTATCAGAAATATGATTTCTTTTATCTTCATATAAAGAAGACCGACAGTTATGGAGAAGATGGAAACTTTAAAAAGAAGGTCGAAATAATTGAAGAGGTAGATAAATATATTCCTGAATTGTTAAGCTTAAAACCGGATGTTCTGGTTGTTACCGGTGACCATTCTACTCCGGCTGTACTAAAGGGACATAGCTGGCATCCTAATCCCTTTATGTTGTTTTCTAAATATATCAGGGTAGATGAAGCGGAACAGTTTAGTGAAAAAGAATGTGTTAAGGGAGGGCTGGGAAGATTTTCTGCAGTAGATGTCCTTCCTTTAATGTTAGCTAATGCCTTAAAATTACAGAAGTTCGGAGCTTAATTAGAGAGAAGATTAAAAAAAATGAATAATTTAGAAATTTTATTTATTCCGGAAGAGATAAAAAATGCAAAATTAGCAGGCAAATTAGTAGTAATAATTGATGTTTTAAGGGCTTCCAGCACCATAGTGACTGCTTTGGCTAACGGATGCCGCGGTTTTATTCCCATTTTATCTCCGGATAAAGCCAGGAAAAAAGCAGAGCAATTTGAAAAAGAAAGGGTATTATTGGGAGGAGAAAGAAAAGGAATAAAGATAGGGGGCTTCGATTTAGGTAATTCACCGAGAGAATATCAGAGAGAAGCAGTGAAAGATAAAACAATTATCTTTTCAACCACCAATGGAGTAAAAACATTAGAAATGGTTGAAGGTGCTTACAGGATAATTATTGGAAGTTTTTTAAATTTACAAGCGGTCTGTAATTATTGCACCAATTATAAGGGAGATATTTCAATAATCTGTGCTGGGAAAGGGGGCAGATTTTCTTTAGAAGATACTGCTTGTGCAGGTATGATAATTAATTCTTTAAGAGATGTTTTTCCTGTTGCCTGTCAAGAAGCAGATGCTAATTTAACAGCCCGACTACTCCATAAAAAGTTTGATAATAATATTCTGGAAATATTGCGAAAATCTCAACATGGTCGATATTTGGAGAGTATCGGCTTGGGTGAAGATTTAAAATTCTGTTCTCAATTGGATTTTTTTCATATTGTTCCCATATTTAAAGATGGAATAATATCCATTTGACAAAATAAGGAATAAAAATTACCATACACATATGTGTAATAAATTTTATTTTTAATCTCTAAAAATAATTTAATAAAGAAAGGAAAGATTAGTTATGAAGAAATTAATGATGATTCCCGGACCTACTCCAGTTGATCAGTCTATCTTAAATGCTTTAAGCAAAGATACTGTTTCGCACTTAGACCCTGAATTTGTAAAAATTTTAAAAGAAGCTCTTGCAGATTTGAAAACTATAGTCATGACAGAAAAAGGACAACCTTTTATAATACCCGGAACTGGTACTTTGGGTATGGAGGTTGCTATAGTTAACTCTCTAAAAAAAGGTGACCGTTTATTAGTAGTTTCTCACGGTTTTTTCGGGGATAGATTTGTAGAGATTGGTCAGTGTTATGGTATAGAAGTTGAGGTGTTGGCTTCCGAGTGGGGCAAGATAGTAGAAGTAGAAGAAATAGCTCAAAAATTAAAAGAAAAGAAATTTGATGCAATAACTATATCCCATGTAGATACTTCAACAGGAGTTTGTGCCCCCTTAGAAGAAATAGGAGAAATTTTGAAACAATTTCCCGAAACTATATTTATTGTAGATGGAGTATGTGCTACCGGAGGAATTGAGGAGCGCATGGATGATTGGGGGATTGACATTCTTTTTGCTGGTAACCAGAAAGCATTTGGCGTTCCTCCGGGATTGTCCAATTTAGTATTTAACGAAAAGGCTTTAGAGAGAAGAAATAGTTTGGGAAAAATTCCTGCTTTTTATATGGATGTCAATAGATGGCTGCCGGTTATGCGCGATCCTGCAGGAGGATATTTTTCTACTCATGCTATAAATATGGTCTATGCTCTTCATCAGGGTCTTAAAATAATGTTAGCAGAAGGTTTGGAAGAGAGATTTAAAAAATATAAAAGATTTGCCTCAGCTTTTCAAAGCGGGTTAAAGGAATTAGGATTTAACTTGCTGGCTGCCGAAGAAATTCGAGCAAATACTGTATCAACCATATTATATCCTGCCGGAATTGAGGATTTATCCTTCAGAGAAAAACTGTATGAGAACGGTGTTTTAGTATCTGCGGGCAAAGGAGTATTGGCAGGTAAGATTTTCCGCTTAGGACATATGGGCAATATATCTGAAAACGAAGTAGTAGCAACCCTGAGCATTATTGAAAAAACTTTATCTGATATTAATTATGATTTCAGATTGGGAGCAGGGATAGGAGCTGCCGAGAAAGTTTTATTTACTAAAGGATAAAACATTTAGAGATGGGTGATGGTTTGGGAAGAAAAATATTTTTTTGGATAATATTAATCATTTATTCTTTGGTAATATTTGTTTTTTCTTCCCGACCGGAGGTTAGAGTAGAGCAGTTTTTTTACGGGCAAGATAAAGTTATACATTTTTTAACTTACGGTATCCATGCCTTTCTTTGCCTGGCAGCTTTAAGTGACAAAATATTAATCTTAAAATTATTTCACTATTTTTTAGCTTTAGCTTTTTCTGTTTTGTATGGAATGTTTAACGAAATTTACCAATATTTTATTCCGGAAAGAGAATTTTCTTTTGGAGATATTCTGGCCAATAGCTTGGGTATAATTACTTTTCTTATTCTGGTTTATATTTTCCAAAATAAAAAACGAAAGAAAATATTTAAAGAGACACTCGATACAAAATAATTGAAAATACGTATTTTATAATTCAGATTAATATAAAGTGTATGTTATAAAATAAGGAAAAGAGATTTCTATATACTAATCAGTGTAATCAGCTTCTAATTTAATAAATAAAGGAAGGAGAAAAAATTGAATTTATTTAAAAAATTATGTGAAACACCGGGAATTGCAAGTTATGAGGAGAGGATACAGAAAGTTATTAAGGAAGAATTGGAAAAAATAACTGATAAGGTAAAAATAGATAAATTAGGAAATGTTATTGGTATAAAGAAAGCTAAAAAATTATCAGGTAAGCCTACTCCTAAAAAAGTGATGATTGCGGCACATATGGACGAGATTGGCTTTATGGTCAGTTTTATTGACAAAGAAGGTTTTATAAGATTTGCTCCAGTTGGGGGTTTTGACCCTAAAACCTTAATAGCCCAAAGAGTAGTGGTTCATGGAATGAAAGATATTGGGGGGGTAATAGGCACTAAGCCCATTCATATTTTAAGCGAGGAAGAGAGAAAAAAGTTACCCAAAATAAAAGATCTTTTTATAGATGTAGGGATGAAAAAAGATGAAGTTTCTAAGGTGGTGAAACCGGGAGATTTTGTTACTTTAGATAGGAATTTTATGGAATTGAATAATAAAATAATAACTGCCAAGGCACTTGATGATAGAGCTGGAGTATATGTTATGATTGAGGCATTAAAAAGAATTAAAAATTGTTATGTTGATATTTATGCTGTGGCAACCGTTCAGGAAGAGGTAGGGTGTAGAGGGGCAACTGTTTCTTCGTTTTCTGTTGAGCCTGATGTAGGCATTGCCATTGATGTTACTATTGCCTCAGATATTCCGGGAACCAAAGAAGAAGAAAAGGCTACTATTTTGGGGGAAGGCACAGCCATATCTTTAATGGATTCTCATACTATTTCTAATAGAAAATTAGTCGATTTTTTAAGAAAAATAGCGGAAGAAAATAAAATTAAATACCAGACTGATATATTACTGGGAGGGGGTACTGATGCCGGGGCTATACAAAGGAGCAAATCCGGAGTACCTGCCTGCACTCTATCTATCCCTACCAGGTATATTCATTCAGTGGTGGAGATGTGCCATAAAGAGGACATTGAAAATTCTATCAAATTAATTTGTAAATTTTTAGAAAATGCTCACAAGGGAGAATTCTAAAAACAGTATAAAAACAGTATATAGTATCGAGTATATAGTATATAGTATGTAGTGAAGGATAGGGTAGAGCGTCTAGAAAGAGTTAGTTGGTT
Organism: Atribacterota bacterium; assembly: GCA_030666935.1. Taxonomy (GTDB): domain Bacteria; phylum Atribacterota; class Phoenicimicrobiia; order Phoenicimicrobiales; family Phoenicimicrobiaceae; genus Sediminicultor. Next base: position 4,129 of record DAOUWX010000145.1, read on the forward strand.
AGCTAGTTACCTGGTTAATTAGTTTAGGAAAGAGAAGAAAGAATGAAATAGATTGTAAACCGAAAACTGATAACTGAAGACCTGTTTTTTTACTGGTGAACTGGCTAACCGGATAACTGGTAAACCAATTTAATTGGTAAATTGGTGAATTGGAGAATTGGTAAATTTAAGAATAATTAGGCGAAGATGCAAAAAAGGGATATTTTATTAAAAATTTATAACAGTTTATACGATTTTTTTGGGCCATTAAACTGGTGGCCCGGGGATACTCCTTTTGAGATAATGATAGGTGCGATTCTTACTCAAAATACTTCCTGGAGCAATGCGGAAAAAGCCATAAATAATTTAAAAAAAGAAAATTTATTAGAACCCCAGGAACTTTATCGAATAAACCAGGAAGAATTAGCACAATTGATAAAACCTTCCGGTTATTATAATATTAAAGCACAAAGATTAAAGAATTTTATAAATTTATTTGTAAATAAATTTGAAGGTTCTGCTGAAAAAATGTTTTCGGATGACAGTAAAGAGTTAAGAGAAGAACTATTGAAGGTAAATGGGATTGGGCCTGAAACGGCAGATAGCATATTATTGTATGCCGGAAAGAAACCATTTTTTGTGGTTGATGCTTATACAAAAAGAATATTTTCCCGACATAAATTAATTTCAAAAGATTCTACATACTATCAAATACAGGAATTTTTCATTAAAAATTTAGACCGGGATGTAAAATTATTTAACGAATTTCACGCTCAGATTGTGATGCTCGGTAAAACTATATGTACCAGTAAGAATCCAGATTGTGTCAAATGCCCGATTGCTTTCTTAACTAGTGTGGAGCGTTTAACGGATAGCGTATAGGTGCGGGCAGGAAGTGAAAGCGAGATAACAAATAAGTATCTCGTATCTCGTGAATCGTATCTCGTATGTATGGTTGTCCAGTTACCCGGTTAACCAGTTTACCAGTTAAAATACAGGTTACAGGTTACAAGTTTATTGAGAGGAAGTAGGGACGTATGGTTATACGTCCTCTCTCACAATAAAAAGTTAGTTTACTTACGTAGGACAGGCGTCTCGCCTGTCTATGCA
>DAOUWX010000321.1 GCA_030666935.1 Atribacterota bacterium
GAACATTTCGAAAATCCTCAATTAATTGCCCAAAGTCGTGAATATATAACCTACACCGGAAAATATAAAGGGTTAACTGTAAGTGTTACCTCAACCGGTATGGGTTGCCCTTCTGCCGCTATCGCCCTGGAGGAGCTTATCATGTCCGGAGCAAAATATTTAGTTCGTCTGGGTACAACGGGAGCTCTACAAAAGAATATAAATTTGAGAGATATTATCATCCCCACCTCAGCAGTAAGATTGGAGGGTACATCGGTGGAATATATTCCGATTGAATTCCCGGCTGTTGCGGATATAGATGTTGTAGATGCCCTCGTAAAAGCAACACACAACAAAAATCTGAAATCCCACATAGGAATAATTATGAGCCATGATGCCTTCTATAAGGGCTCGGTATTTGCAGATCCTGATTTTCTGAAAAGAGAACAAGTATGGATTGATTCTAATGTTTTAAGTGTAGAAAATGAATCCTCTGCCCTTTTTACTATCGGTTACCTCCGAAAAGTTAAGGTAGGAACCATCCTTACCGTAGTGGCCAATCACCTGACTCGGAAAGTTATTACCGATGAAGAAAAAATAGATCCCATATTTCACCAGATGACTGATATTTGCCTGGAAGCTTTTAAAAACATAGGGAAGGAATAGAAATAGTTTATGGGTTTAATAATAAAGAATGCACGTATATATGAGAACAGAAAATTATCGAGCAATAAATCCATTCTCATTGAAGGAAATAAAATAATAAAGATAAGCCACAATTTTTCAGATGAAAATAAGCACAAAATTCTGAACATTTCCGGAAGAATTATCATCCCGGGCCTAATAGATTGCCATACTCATCTTTATCAGACTTTTGGCCGAGGCTTGATGGATGATTTACATATAACCAAGTGGCTGGAAATAATCTGGCAATTCCCTAACATCTTTTCAGAAAAAGCTTTATATTACTCCACATTGTTAGGGGCTATGGAAGCAATTAAGTCAGGAACAACAGCAGTAGGAGAATTACTAGGGGAAAGTGCGGAAGAGCCGATAATACAAGGATTGATGGATTCCGGAATCAGGGCAGTGGTAGGAAAGATGGAAAATGATTACCCCGAAGGAAAAAACACTCCGGTCAAATCTACTCAAGACTGCCTGAATGATAGTAAACAATTTTTTAACCGCTGGCAGGGAAAATATAATGATCGTTTAAAAATTAAATTTTCTTTCGCTGGGCTTCCCGCCTGTACGGATATCTTAATAAAAGAATTAGTAAAATTAGCTAAGGAATCCGGAGTAGGAATTCATGCTCACGCCGCCGAAGGCTGGGAACCTACCAATCAAGTCCGAAAAAGATTTAATAAAGGAGAAATTTTTGTTTTAAATGAGTTGGGAGCACTGGGACCGGCTACTCAACTTGCCCATGTCATCTGGATAGATGATGAAGAGATAAAGCTTCTCGCCCAAACAGGAACTTCGGTTATTCATTGTCCTTATACTAATTGTAAGGTTACAGATGGAATTTCACCTATGCATAAGATGCAAAAAGCGGGAGTAAATATAACTATGGGATGTGACGGAGGAGCAAGCAGCAGCAATTATGATATCTTGTCAGAAGCACGACTCGGTTCGATGTTACAGAAAGTCTTCTCTATGGATGAAAAAACTTTTAACTCCCCTTCAGTATATGATATGCTAACTGTAAACGGTGCTCGTGCCTTAAATCTGGAAGATGATATTAGTAGGATAAAAGAAGGGTACAAGGCAGATATGGTTGTATTGGAATACCCCACCTCAAAAATGCTTTCCGAAGATGTATTTATTAATAATTTTATCTATTCTTGCTCGGGAAATGAAGTAATAAGAGATGTAATCATAGATGGTCAGCTAACTGTCAATAACCATAAATTTGTATATATTAATGAAGATAATATCTTGAATAATGCAAGAAAAATATTTCTAAAAGAAAAAAAGGAATTGGTAACTATTAAAAGTAATATAAGGAAATAACTTTTTTGAACTGCTTCGCTTCTTAATTTTTTAATAAATACTAAAAGAGGGCGGCCGCCCTCTTTTAGTAAAGGCTGCCGCCCGAATTTAGCTTCTCTTATTTTTCTTATTCCCAGGGACCAACGATGCCATCCACCGCCCAGCCCATGGTGGTCAATTCAAACATGGACATGCGTAAGCCCGCCGGAACTTTTAGGTTCCCATCGCGGTCGTAGATCGGTCCGTTGAACGGATCGAATACCATCGACGGATCAGCCATCTGCTCCAACCGCTTCATAACCAGGTCGTAAACGCTGATCATCCCCAGAACGGGATCATCGAGGAATATCCCTTTTAGTTCTTCCTCATGAACGGGATTTATCAACATTCCGGGCTTGGCTCCTATCTCAACTGCTTTTTCCTTCAGTAGCCACCAGTAGTCAACATCAGCAAGGTTATGAGCAGTGTATGCACCGGCGTAGACCTTAGCCAGGAAGTCAAGGTAGATTTCCTCCCAGTGCGCGATCTGTCCGGAGACAACATGATCGGGGCCGAACTGATACATCGGGGAGTAATGACCGAAGGAAGGGAAACCGCTTTCTGCAGCGACCTGTACGACCGTCGGTGAATCCTCGGTAAAGGCAAACACATCACATCCATCGGCGATTAATGCTTCGGTAGCTTCCTTAGC
>DAOUWX010000317.1 GCA_030666935.1 Atribacterota bacterium
AAATGTACAATTCCATCTATATTTTTATTATCATATTGGCCTGTTTTGTATTGGTGAATACGCTGATTATGATTATAAATGAACGTACCCGTGAAATCGGGATGATGAGTGCCCTGGGCTTAAAAAGCAGAGAAATATTGTATCTATTTACCATGGAAGGAGCAATAATTGGTATACTTGGTAGTGCCCTTGGTACCGTGCTGGGTGGAATATTAACCAAGGTCTTCTCCGTTGCCGGTATCGATTATTCTGCGGCTTTTGAGGGAATAGAAAGCACAGATTTTTTGATGAGCCCAATTTATTATACTGTCTTTAGTTTGGAGAACCTTGTTTTTTGCTTTGTATTAGGGGTAGTCATTGTCACTATCGCCTGTGTAATCCCGGCGAGAAAGGCCGCTAAACTTGAACCGACCGAAGCATTGAGGCAGATATAAAAAACAAGTAACAAGTAATGAGTGATAAGTAATAAGTGTCAAGTTGCGAGTTGCGAGTTTACAAAGAATATGTAGGGGTGTATTGCCATACGCCTTAATAGCGTAGAGCGTGTAGGAAATAGTCGTTAGTGAATAGTGAATAGTCGTTAGTGGTAAGGGCAGACCTTGTGTCTGCCCACAGAAAGCATAAACATAAAAATATTTTTATTGTTTCGATATAAGGGCTCGATTCATCGAGCCCGCTAAAGACGGTTCGGATAAATCCGACCCCTACAATAAGTCAATAAAATATAGGACAAGCATATTGTTATCCATCCTACTTTCCTCCCCCTTGAGGGGGGAGGATTAAGGTGGGGGTGAAAAAACGAAAGGAGAGTTAAGGATGAAAAGAATAAAATGGTTCTTATTAATTGGAATAACTGTATCGGTATTATTTTCAAGTTTAATCATAACAGTTGCTGCAGAAATGACTGCCGAGGAAATTATAAACAAGAGAGATGATAATGAATATTTTGATACAGCTCAAATGGAAGCGGAAATGATAATTGTCAGCGGAGGTCGTGAAATAACAAAAACTATGTTTATTTTAAGCGATGAAAGAAATGCTCTTATAGAGTTTACGAATCCGGTAGATAGAGGAACAAAGTTTCTTAAGAGAGAAGATGACCTGTGGATGTTCTTCCCTGATGCAGAGGAAATCATTAAAATTTCCGGTCATATGTTAAATCAAGGGATGATGGGAAGTGATTTTTCCTATCAAGATGTCATGGAATCAGATAAATTAACTGATTTATATGATTTTAAAATTACTAAGGAAGAAGAATTTGAAGGCCGTCTCTGTTATGTATTGGAAGGTATAGCCAGAGAAGGAGTAAAAGTGTCCTATTACCGCCGTGTATCCTGGATAGATAAAGAAAGATTTATCGGTTTAAAAGAAGAATTATATGCTGAAAGCGGCCGTATATTAAAAGAAACTAAAGCCAACGTAATAGAAGAGATTGAAGGACGATGGATTCCCACAAATTCAGTGATGGAAAACAAGCTGAGAAAAGATACTTATACCGAATTTACCATTACTCAAATCAAATTTAATCTGGAAATTCCCGAAGAAACATTTTCTTTACAGAACTTAAGGTAAATATAATAAAACAAGTGATGAAGTAATGAGTGATAAGTAACAAAACAAGTAATTCGTAGGTGCAGACCTTGTGTCTGCCCACAGAAAAGTATAAAGCGTAAAAAATATTATAATTCGCTTAGAAGTAACTAAAAAATTAACAAGGAGCAAACATTAAGAGTGAAAAAATATTTTAAAATCATCATTCTATTTATAATTATTTTTCTCTTGGGGTCAATTCCAATTTTCGCCAAGGTTGATATTGGCGGTGAGCTCTCTGTTTCTTTAATAAATATCATCGATAATGAAGGAGATATTTTCGCTTATCCTCAGGCAAGTTTGGATTTAGAATTATATATTCCTCCTTTCGATAACAATCAAATCAAATCTGCAATCTATTTATACCCTAATCCGACAACCGGCCAATTGGATTTTATGTTTAAAAAGCTTTATCTTAAACACAAGTTTGAAAAATTACATCTTACCTTGGGTCGTCAACCAATATCCTGGTCTTTCGGTTCGATGCTCAATCCGGTTGATTTCACTTTAGGGTCAGTGGTAATGGATGAAGAAACCGGCTCGAAATACCAGACTGCGGTGGAAGCTTATATCCCTCTGAATTGGAATTCAAGTGTATCATTAGTAGCTGCTTTTCCTGAAGCCAGCCAGGATATTAAATGGGGTTTAAGGGGAAGAACCATGATTGAAGGATATGACCTTACCTTGAATTATATCCGGGAACCGGAAACAGATTTTATTGGGACCATTATCCCGGCCAGCCAGAGAATAGGCTTTACCGCAAAAGGAGATTTAGGACCAATAGGAGTATACGGAGCCCTGGGATATTATTTTAAAGAAAATGATGATGGTGATTTTGCTTATCTAATCGGTGGTGATTATAGTTATTTTTTTGAAGCGGGAAATAAAATTTACTTTCAGTTAGAATATTTGTCTATGAAAAAAGAAAATCTGTCCTCCATCCTGGGTCCTTTTTTTGCCGGAAATGTCACCAATAATTTAAATGAAAACGTAGGGTTAATTTTGGGTATGGCAAATTATGAGATTGATGAATTTTCTCAAATTAATTTAATGGCTATTTCCAGCTTGAACGACGG
>DAOUWX010000009.1 GCA_030666935.1 Atribacterota bacterium
AGTAATATAGGCTGATCCGACTCCCTATAAGCCATCAGTCACCCTCTCTTTTCATCGGGATTTGTGGGGTCAGGTCTTGCAATGCCACTTTTATTCTTTTTCTTCCATTCTTTTTACCGCCCTACTTACCGTAGCATAATGGATGTCGAGATATTCGGCGATTTCCTTTAGGGTATAGCCATGGTGTACATGCGCTGTATAGATAACCTGATCTCTTTGGTGTTTATCAGGTATATGCAAAGCATCCCCTAAAGAGAGTCTGTTGGCATAGCGCTGCTTGCGGGGGATCTCTTTTGATCTTTCCTTCAAGAGAGGACTTATCCGCTTTTTAAAGTCCTCTTTCCCCAAATACAATTGACCTTTTACTTCCTTTAAAGGTGATGCTGCCTTTATCCCCGATCTGACAAAAGCCTGATATTGTATTAAAGCTTTCCTTTTTTCTTCACTGAATTGCGAAAGGATCCAGTCAGTCAGTAAACCGGGTATTTTAGTATTGCCGGCTGTCACCGGATAACTGCTCCATTGATAGTCTTTCGGATCTTTTACGATGCCGGCTCTCACCGGATTGAGGACAATATAACGGGAGAGTTCAAGTAAATAGTTTTCTTTATCCACTAGGATTGACCGGTATCTGCCCTGCAGAAGATGGCCGACTCTCTGATGTTTTTGGTTGAAGTGCTGGGCATAGATACCGTTTAATTGCCGCATCCCTTTTGAGAGGTTGCCTTCCGGGGTTTCAATTAAAAGATGATAATGGTTGTCCATCAGGCAATAGGCATGTAAGAGGAAGCGATATCGTTTGACCACATGGCTTAAGATGCCAAGAAAATCAGTGAAGTCTTCCCTGTTAAGGAAAATAGCCTGCCTGGCATTTCCCCTGGCGGTGATATGATAGAGGGCGCCATTAAATTCTATACGTAATGGTCTTGACATATAAAAAGTATAATATTATTTTTATGGCATTGCAAGACCTGACCCCTTATATACTTCTATATATATCAAAAATGGGATGTGTGCCTGTTATCTTCAAATTTTTCTTTGCTTCAATAATCCTGCCTGTCTAAACTCTCGCTGTACTGCTCGATAAACTTGGCCAAATTCAGGGATGGATGTCATCTGAGAAGAAAGACGCATTTCCCAAAGTTTTTTATACCGAGTTTCTTTACGCAGAAATTCTCCTCTCACATCCGTTAATTTTTTTCCTCGGAATTCTAACTTCTCCTCAACAGCATTAATCAACTCAGCAATATCCACATGCTGATTAGAAGTCAGATACCATATATCATAAAGGTCTCGCGGTTCGTTGCGCGCTCTATCTAATAAAGCAACAACTTTCTCTGTAGCTATTTCGTTAATAGAATAGGTGCGAATCTCTGCATCCTCAGGTAGATCTTTATATTCTTCGTATCCCTTAAGAATTATTTTCTCTTCGGCAGGATAAACCATTTTTTCCCTTATTGTAATATCTACCTTGATTTCCTTACCAGAAACACCAGGTAAGGGCCCTTCGTATCCCAAGAAAAAGGTATAAGTGTTTTCATGGGTGTGACGATCGTAATGGTGAAAATTTAGTTTGATGCCTGAAGATAAATATATGTACTCAAAGGCAATATCAAGATTCTTCTGAATATTTTTAAAAGTACACTCTTCTACTAGAGTAAAATCAAGATCTTCTGAAAAACGATAGTCAGGAATGTAACACTTCTTGATGCATGTACCTCCTTTGAATACAAGAATATTATTAAGTGGACTATGGGATAATCCTATTAAAAACCAGGAGAGACAATAGTCACGCTCAAGGATTGTTTCCGGAACACGTCGACCTCCTTTTCGTGCGAGTCGATTAGAGAGTAATGAAAGATTTTTCTGGGGTATCATTGGCTAGGTCCTCACTACAGATAGAAGTTCTTCGGGAGATACATTAAGCTGCACTCTCCACTTTCGCAGAAATTTTCCTTCAGGTGGCAAAAGCGGATCTAACCGCACATAAGTCTCTGTTAAATGGGAAGAAAGGATTTCCCAGTCTTCAGAAGTACCGATTTTATAAAGTTCAAGTAAAAATCCAAGTCTACGGATAACAGCCCCAACACCAATTTTTATTGCATAATTGATAAGTCGATTCACATTTACATCCTGGTGACGCATCCAAAGTCCCTTGGCTACTTCCGTCAGACCACCGTAATATTCTGGTTGCTTAAAACCATCGATAATTGTCCGTTCAAGATTACTAACTTTTACTTTCTCTTGTTTTGTTATCCAATGGTCACTTATACCAAAGAAATATTTCTTCTGGCTATGGATAAATCTAAATTCAATACCATGTGCATTAATAGACCTGCGCGGTTTCAAGGTCGTTACATAAACAACTAATTGAGGCTGAGTAACCCCTCCATGAATTTCCATAGCTGTAGCATGGGAGAGAAAGTAGTCTTTCCCACCCATAATCTCACGAGCCACAATGAATGGGTTTCCTATATACTCGGCTTCTTTCCCCAGCTCCAATGGAACTAAAATAAAAAGACCTGGCTTTAAACGTGTAACAACTCCTCTATTTACAAGTTTACGGACAAAATTACGCGAGGATACTTCATTTAAACGAAGAATTTTCTGCACTTCCTTCAGGCGAAATATAGGCTTATTTTGCTCATAAAGTGTGACAACTAAATGAGCAGCTTGGGGTCCAAGGGTTTTTGGTTTATTATTCTTATAACGCATTTTGTGTCCTCCCAAGCCATATTTTACATTAATAATATAATTTTATCAAGAAGAAATTATATTTATATTGCAAATAGTGTCCTCATGGGATACAGTTTTCATTCATAGTATAATCTTTCTTCTTTGGAAAATAATCCCAATAAAATAAATTCCCTTCCTTTAAGAAGATTTCGGGGTCAGGTCTTGCAATATAACAAAAGAGATAGAAGAATATATTGACATGAATATACTACCGTGAGCAGGGCGACTAAGAAAATTAATCGGAAAGATAAAATGTGATATTGCAAGACCTGACCCCGCCTTACTTTTTGGTTGACTTTTAACATAGTATCTATTTTTCTATTCTGTTTTAACCGTTGTTTCTATTTTGTCCAAACGTTTTTCTGCTTCAATAAAATAATTCTCTAGCTCTTCCATGGTTTTATATTCCGGTGAGGTATCAGGAAGGCTTTGATAATAGACGGATAAATCTTCCTCTTCGGTTTCAAAGTTTTCAATTTCATCACTTTCATAGAATAAAATTGTTCTTTCGGTTAAATCTTTAAATAATTCTCTTTTTTGCTCTACCATATTAACTGCTTGCAGTTTTTTCCCTTTAACCAGCCATTCAAAAGAATCAGAAAAGGCATCTGTTGCCTTTACACTGTAAGCCTTAAAATGCTCGCGAGCCTCTGCTGTAGTAATAATCTTAATGTACGCCATTGTATCAATTTCATTATCACCTCTAACAACGCCCCATATTACCGTAATACCCTCTGCCTTAAAAACAGAATCTGCACCGTGATATGCTGAAATCTTTTCCTGTTGATCTGCCAAGGTTCCAAAATAAAAAATTCCCAGGAATAATAAGCAAAAAAGTAATATTAGAATTTTTTTATTCATTTTTCTCCACCTTCTTTTTAAAAAATTTTAATATATTTTTCCAGTAAAGAAATGCCTAATTTTTGATTCGGAGAGAATGTCTGACATTTAACCGGATCATAGGAAGTGACATTCATTTGGTTTCCGTAAACATCTAAAATAAATTCTACTTTTTCCCCTAAAAAAGTTTTTTCGATCACTGTCCCTTGTATTTTATGTGCTTGCTCCTCTTTGGATAGTTCTATAAATTCAGGTCTTATGAATATATTTAATTTTTCTTTTATTTTAATATGTTCTGATGAACTCTTAATTTGATAAATATGGTCAAAAACCTTCAGAAAAACAAAGCCATCCTTTATTTCTTCCACTTTGGCCGGGAGGCTATTAATTTTACCGATAAATTTGGAGACAAACTCGCAATTCGGTTTAAAATATAATTCTTCAGCAGTACCAACCTGGATAATCTTCCCTTTGTTCATCAGGGCTATCCGATCTGAAATTGCCATCGCTTCTTCCTGGTCATGAGTGACATATACAGAAGTCATGTCCAGTGATTTTTGCAATCTTCTTATTTCACCCCTGGTATAAACACGTAATTTGGCATCCAGGTTAGATAAAGGTTCATCCAGAAGAAGGACCTTTGGCTTGATGACAATCGCCCGGGCAAGAGCTACCCTTTGTTGCTCTCCTCCAGAGATTTGATTAGGAAATTGGGATTCATATCCGGTCAAACCGACCAATTCCAAAACTTCTTTTACCGCTTTTCTCTCTTCTGCTTTAGGCACGCCTTTCACTTTTAACCCATAGGCAACGTTTCCATAAATGGTAAGATGGGGAAAAAGTGCATAATTTTGAAAGACAAAACCGATTTTACGCTTATTGGCCATTAATTCAGTGACATCTTCTTCCCCTAAATAAATAGAACCTTTATCGGGATGCTCAAATCCGGCAATCATACGGAGAGTGGTTGTTTTGCCACATCCGGAAGGACCCAACAAAGTTAAAAGTTCTCCGGGTTTAATCTGTAAATTAACATTATTTACTGCTTCAACTTTTCCTTTAACTTTATGGATAAAACTTTTTGAAATATTTTTTAGATTAATACCAATTTTTTCCATGATTACCCTCCCAGCATGTTCGACAAGTCAGTTGCACCTTCTTTACGAAAGATTCTAAGAAATAGGTTAATAAATATAATAGCGGTAAATACAATTGTCACAACTAAAACTGAAAATGCAGCAGCAACACCTAATTCCAATTCGGTCATCTTCTCTAAAATACGAACGGTGATTAGAGTCCAATTGATGGATACAAGAAAAATAGTTGCACTTATCGCAGTCATTGAACGAATAAACACAACTCCCAAACCATTGAACAATGCAGGAAGCACAAGCGGTATGGTAATGCGCCTAAAAGTAGTTATAGACTTGGCACCCAAGCTGGCAGAAGCTTCCTCGATACTGGGATCAATCTGCTGTAGAATGGCCACGGTGGTTCGAATACTGGTTGCACCATAGCGAAAAACATAGCAGGCAATAATAATCAAAGCTGTGCCGGTAATAGCAATAGGCGGATTATTAAATGCCAAAAGATAAGCAATGCCCACAATGGTCCCCGGTAATGAATAATTTAATAAAGAAACAATTTCCATAGAAGAGCGGGATATAAAATCTTTCTTAGAAATCAAATACCCGATAATGACACCGTAAAAACCTCCACAGAACATACCGGTGATCGCAATGATCAAGGTATCTTTAATGGCTTTCAAGCCCTCGGTGAATACTACTACGTAATGTTTTAAGGTAATTTCGTAATTAGCTCCAAAGGCTTTAACAATAGAAGCATAGAAAAGAAGGAGGTAAAGATAAAGAATCAACAGGCAAATAGATAAACATATTCCAAGAAATATTTTTCTTGCCCAGGGAGCAACACTTTTAATTTCTGTTTGTGCTCCTGATTTTCCGGTAATCGTTACATAATATTTCTGAGCCACCCAGTATCTCTGCAGCACAAAAACGGTAAAAGCCGGAACGAGGAGAATAAAAGACAGTACTGCTCCCCCTCTTATATCAAACAGACCGGTTATCTGCAAAAAAGCTTCGGTGGGAAGTACGGGGAATTTATTTCCAGCCAGAATTAATGGTGTAGCAAAATCTGCCAGAGAAGCTGCAAACAGCAATAAAAAGGAATTGGCCAATCCCGGCACCGTCAAAGGCAGAGTGACTGTATTAAAAACCCTCCCCCGGGAACTGCCCAAACTAAATGCCATATCTTCCATGGTTGGATCAATGCCTGCCAGAATAGCTTTTAAGGTAAGATAAGCAATCGGAAAAAAAGTAATCGTTTCTGCGAAAAGAACACTATGCATGCCATAGATATTAACGTGCGTAAAACCTAAAAGATTGTAGGTAATGATTCCTCTACGTCCAAAGGAGAAAATTATAGTAATAGCCATTGTAAATGGTGGTGAAATAAGCGGAAGGATAATGGCTGCATCTAAAAATTTTGACCATCCTCTGGATAGATTAGCACGAACCGAAGTAAAGGCAAAGAAAAAACCTAGAGCTGTTCCCGAAATACCAACCAGGGTAGCCAATAACAAGCTATTCCAAAATGCCTTGATATGGTTTCTTTTCGCTAAAATTTCTGCGATATTGGAAAATGTAAAATGCCCGCTTTTCTCAAAAGTTAATATAAGTATTTTTGCTAAAGGAAAAAGAATAAAAATAATCAAAAAAATCCAGATAATAATAACGCTGGCAAAAACAGCCGGATCTTTTGTCAATTTATAAAAACCATTTTTTAATTTAATGAAAAAAGCGGGCATTTTCCCTCTTTCCGTTAATGATAGATGTTTTATATTTTCAACTTATTGAGATAATACTTCCTCAACCCATTTCTCAACAATTCTTTTTCTGTTTTCACCGGCGAACTTACTATCTATCGGAAACACATTGGCTGCACCTTCCAGCACTTTAGCTAAACCGGGTTCAACATCAACATCCGGATGTGCCGGTACAAAATTAATTTTATATTCCGATAAAAGATTCTGCATAGCCGGGCTCGAAGCCCAATCGATTAGTTTTTTCCCTAATTCAGGATTTTTTGCCCCTTTAATCAAGGCTATCGCTTCAACCGCAGTACCAATGCCTTCCTTGGGGAAGGATACAACAACCTTATAACCTTCCTGCTGAGTTTTTAAAGCATCGACTATAAAGAAAATTCCGGCACCTGCTTCACCTAATCCAACAGGGATAGTTCCTCCGCCACCACTCTTGGTGTAGACCTGTATGCTTTTATTCAATTTTTTCATATAATCAAAAGCTTTTTCTTCATCTCTGTCAAAAACTTCAAGAATGGAGAAAATCCGCGTCACAGCAGTGCCGGAAGTACGGGCATCTGCCATTTGCATCAATCCTTCATAAGCAGGATCGAGTAAATCGTACCAGGAAGATGGCGGTTCAAGGTTATTTTCTTTCAGGAAATCCTCATTTGACATAAAAACCAGAGGGTCATCTGAGATTCCCACCCAGTACCCATCGGGATCTTTAAATCGGTCTGCCAATACATCAAAAACAGGAGGTTTATAAGGCTCGAAAACACCTTCTGCAATACCGGCAATATGTGTCGCAACCGGACCCCCAAAGAGAACATCTACTTTAGGATTACCCTTTTCAGCAATAACACGGGCTAACGCTTCACCTGAAGAAAAACGGATAAAGTTTACATGGATGCCTGTGGCTTTTTCAAATTCCTCAAACATGGGGCGAGCCCAATTTTCCGGCCAGATAGAATACGCATTTAAAGTCTGTTCAGCAGCATAGGCAATTGAGAGAAGCAAGCTAAAAACTAAGATCAAAGTCAGCAAAAATGATAGCAGTTTGTACTTTGTCTTCATTTTTAAAACCCTCCTAAAAAATATTTTTATGATAAAAAATTATATATAACCCTTTATCATACTTTATATAATACCATATAATTTCCCATCATTATCTTTTTTTCTAATATTTTTTTATTTTTTCAACATATTTTAAATAACATGATTCTATAACAGGAACTTTCTCCAACATATTCATCTATTTACCGATTAACCGATTACCGATTAACCGATTATTCAATTTACTAATTCATTGATTCTCCGATTTTTTAATAATAGCTTCCTGGGGTCTTGCAATGTCTGACCCCGCACTCTCTTTTTAATGGTATCCCTTTTACAATTATAAAAGGAGTTAATCCACCGGTAATAAAAAAGAATTCATTGGAAAAGGCTTTCCATGCCCGGGATAAACGGTATTTATTTTTAAACTTTTCAGTTTTTCGATACTGACCTTCAATTCCGCTGAGTCGTCGACTAGGAAAGTGGGAGTAGGTTGATTCATATTCATAAACAGGTCACCGCAAAACAGGTCGCCACCAGCTGTCAGTATTCCTATAGAACCCTTGGAGTGTCCAGATAGATGAAGAACTTTAGCGTCAAGTCCATATTCATGTTATAAGGGTCAGGTCTTGCAATATCACATTTTATCTTTCCGATTAATTTTCTTAGTCGCCCTGCTCACGGTAGAATAATGTACACCAAGATATTCTGCTATCTATTTTGTTATATTGCAAGACCTGACCCTCTTATTCCCCTTTTTTTATATACATTTTAGACTTTATCTTTTTTCGTTATTTAAAGAATGAAGTATTAAGAATAGAATAAAGCTAATAAAGACAGGAATGGCAGCTAAACGATAAGCTCCGATTAAACTGATTTGATCTGCAATCCATCCATAAAGAGTTGGGGCAATAGTGGCAGAAATCCCTTCAGCGAAAATCCCTATTCCGAAAAAACTGCTTTGATTGTGAACTGGACAAATAAAGGTTTGCCAGATATTTTGACTGGGGTAATATAATCCCTGTAAAATGCCCAAAATTCCAATTAATAAGATAATAATAATAGGTCGGACAACAAAAGTGACACCCAGAATCAGAAAAGCACTGACAATGGTTGTTGATAATAGTAAGTCAAATGGCTGGCTTTTATCTGAAATTCTACTGGAAATAAGATTTCCTAAAAATACACCGGCTAAAAATATACTTATACTCCAGGAAGAAATTTCCGGTCGTAAACCAATATAATCTATAGCATAAAATGGTAGAAAGGCAATAATTGCCCATGTTCCCAGCTTTCGAATAGCCTTGCTAATGAAAAATAGAGGAATATGGCTTTGTTTAATCTTCTTATCTGCTTCTGCTTTGTGGTTTTTCTTTCCCCTTTTCGACTTCAGATAGGCATAAGCCAAAAAATAACCGGGTAAAGAGATAAGAAGGCAGGTTATTTTCCATCCCCAAAGATGAACGAAAAAACCAAATAATAAGCTTGAAATAAATGCCCCTGCAACTCCTGCAGCGCCAAATAAGCCAAAATTGCGCCCTCTTTGACTAATTAAAGAATTTTCTCTTACAATCGCCGTAGCCAGAGGATGAAAAGTGGAAACACCAATAGCCATTAAAAACAAAAAAGCAATAATAATGTGAAAATTCTGTGCCCAGATTAAACCACCCAGCAAAATTGAAGAAGAGATAAAACCACCGGCTATAATCGTTCTTTTATCATGTGTATCTCCAAAATAGCCGAAGATTAAAGTAAATATAGACCTTATGGCAAAATAAATAGTTAATATTAAACCAGATTGAACATAATTAATATGGAATTCTTCTCGTAAAAGTGGTAAAAGTAGAGGAATAATAAACATATAAGAATCATTAAAAGCATGTCCCAGCCTATTTATTATTAATCTTTTTTTTATTTCTTTTTTCCCCGGCATTTTTTCTGTAACCTTCAATTGAAATATAAAACTACTATAATGCTTTCACTTAAAAATTACAACAGAGATTTCGGGGTTCAGGTCTTGCAATATCACATTTTATCTTTCCGATTAATTTTCTTAGTCGCCCGGATCACCGTAGAATAATACACGCCAAGATATTCTGCTATCTATTTTGTAATATTGCAAGATCTAACCCTATCATCTTTCTATCATCTTTATCCTACTGGCTCCCTTTTTTTTTACTTGACATTAATTTCCTAATACTATACACTTATTAATAAATGTATAGAAATAGGGATAATTATTATGAGTACAAAAGAGAAAAAATTTATAGAATTTCTGAAGAAAAAAGGAGGAATGGTCAGCTATAAGGAAATTATCAAAGCTGGCTTTAGCAAAGCTTTTCTTAAGGATAACCTGGATTCTGGCCGAATTCAGAAAGTTGATCGCGCCCTGTATAGACTATCTGATGGTTTCAACCTATCAAACCCGGATCTGGTGGCTGTATCAATCAAAGTTTCAAAAGGAGTTGTATGTTTACTTTCTGCGCTGGCTTTTCATGAAGCAACAAGCGAGATACCCCGATATGTTAATATAGCAATTCCCCGTGGTGCATATGCTAATAAAATTAATTATCCTCCGGTTAAATTCTACCGCTTCGCCTCCAAAGCATGGGAAGCTGGCATTGAAAAACACGAAATTGGTGAATATCAAATTAAAGTTTATGGCCTTGCCAAGACGATTACCGATTGTTTCAAGTTCCGTAATAAGATCGGAATGGATGTCGCCAGAGAAGCTCTCAAGATTGCTATAACCGAAAAAGGCGTACAGCCTAAAGAAATTATGCAATATGCAGAGATTTGCCGCGTTGATAATATTATCAAACCTATTCTGGAGGCTATGCTATGAAAAAAGATATCAAAAATATACGAGCCTCTATACGGGCGAAACTACAAAATAAAGCGAAAGAAACAAACCGTCCTTTCGCAGAAGTATTGCAATATTTTGGGATAGAAAGATTTCTTTATAAACCGCTTAATGCGATTAATAAATCAGAGAAGTTTGATGCCCAATGGAAAGCTTCCCGCTCCTGGGAATGTAAGAATTAAAATAGGGACAGCACATCCTATTTTTTCTATGGTTTAGCTTTCCCTAAAACCTCAACCATCTGGTTAAGAAACTCCTCAGACCCTACAGGTTGTCCGCTAAAAGTGTCCGAATTATTGACTTGGTATATCTTCCCATTTTATTTAAATATGCCAAACGAAACATCCCCTTGTCTTTCTTTGCCTTATTTCTTTCAATCCTCAATTATTATTACCGGGGTTTCGGTAAAAAAATCAATTTTCTTTTGCGCAATAAGATTTTCTCCTTTCCACACTTCCAAATTTTTCAATTCGATGTAATTGAACTCATCAAAGACCAGGCTGAATTTCGCCTGGCCAGTATCATCTGATACGAACGTTTTGCTGTTAATTTTAATTAAAGCTCCTTTAACCAAATTAGCGTCCTTATCTTTAATTATTACATCATATTCTCTTGTTACCCTAGCGTCTTCCCACCGCAAATTTTTTCTAACCTCTTCACCAATCTTTAAACTTCCTTTAATAGTAAAATCATTCTCCATTGAGTGATATGTCAAGCCACCTATTATTTCTCCTGCAATGGTCCATAGCCCGTTTTCAAAGATCATTGTTCCGAAGAAATTTCTGGGAATAAATTCACACATATGTGAATTAATCAAAGTAACAGTCGATTGCCCACTTGGTTGGAGAAAAAGATAATCGGAATTTTTAATAATTACATTCGAGTCTTCTATAGTAAACGGCCACTGTCCCATTATAACAACATCCCTTAGTATAATATCTCTATACTTAAGGCTGGAAGGAATTCCTACCATCAGATTTTTAAACTCCACATCCTCATTTATCAGGTCCAGGAATACTTTTCTCAATTCAGAATTGGATATCCTGACATGTGCATCAGGGTCAAGGAAAAACAGCCAACCCCTTTCGTAAGGTCCGTGCTCAAGTTCACCTGTGAAATCATCTTTTAGAATATGCGTCCTTTCCAAAACAAGATTATAATCTGCCTCTGGAATAATCTCATGAACATCCCATGATTCGAAATAAACTCCTGATTCAAGTCCACTTATATCCAGGTGTGCACCTGCTGGCACCTTTAACCCAAGTGCGCCAATGGTAGAATCGATGAGTGTTGTATCTCCTCCGGTTACCTGTAAAAGGCCACCTATGGTGAATACCATCTCAGAATTTATCATAGTTAGCTGAGCTCCCTCAGACATATCAAAATAATGAATCGATGTGGGGGAATCAGTCATACTTACCGTTCCACGGTTCATCACACATACAAGACCGGTATCCGGGAAAATACTGGAATTCTCCACTTCGAGCGAGGCCCCCGGTTCAACAAATATGTAAACATGTACTGTAGGCGCACTGCCTTGTCCCATCCTCAACTGAGAATTCTTGATTATAAGCTTAGCCTGATCATTAATATATATGTGGCCTTTCTGAAAGTATTTTACATTCTCTATAATTTTAGTCTCTGTACCTCCTATCACCAATTCCTCGTTATGATTTATCCAATCGGATGTGCATTCCTTTTCTGAGGCGGTTTTACAGCCAAAATCGACTAAATTGAATTCATACTTATCAGTAAGCCCCTCACCGGGGATATCAAACTGAATATTTCCACAGCAAGGGAAATTAACCTCAGTTAGAGGACTGACCCAGGGAAGAGCCCCGACAATGAGGCCGGTTGGTGATTCCTCCAAGGGCGCATTTGGACGAACGACCGGGTTTCCATGCCCGCCTTCCATAGACACTTCTTCACCATCAACATACATTATCCAATTACCCCAGGTAGAGGGAAATGGATCAAGAGTTATTCCAATAATTTTCATATCAGAATCCCAGAACATATCAGTTATTTTAATAGTAAAGGAATCAAGAGCAGAACTTGTTAGAGATGTCCTACTATATCCATTAATTAATACTAAAACTATTATTATAAAAAACAGGCTGAAATATTTAAAATAACTAATCCTTTTTCTTTTCATTTTTATATCTCCTTTCGCTCTAATCAATTTGAAAAATATACATTTATTAAACTATGAAGTAAAATTGATTAGTCTATTATTCCCTCAAGGTGTAATACAACATACGGTCTTCTGTCACAGATGAAGTTATGTCAAATGTTGAGACCCCTATTTGACCCTATTCCCCTATTCTTGATTTCATATTTAGATATCGATGGCTTTATGAGAACCATTCATTTCCTTATAAACAAACTCTAAATTTTTTGGAGCAACTTTATTATCAGGATCTATTGCCATTGCCTTTTTGTATAAATTAATAGCTTGCGGGTATTGCTTGAGCTCATAATAGACATTACCTAAATCAATGTAATTAGCTATAACATTAGGATCTAATTCAATCGCTCTCTGATATGAATCAATAGCCTGCTGGTATTGCTCAAGTTCATCATAAACATGACCCAAATAATAGTAAGCAACTGCAGAATTGCGATTGATTGTTATTAACTTTCTAAAAGCCTTAATAGCCTTCTGGTATTCCTCGAGATAATAATAGTTTATGCCTAAATGATTGTATGCTTCAGCATCATTAGGATTGATCGCGATTGCCTTCAGGTAGAATTCATTCTTCTTCCGACATTTCTTTTCTTGAACTTCTCTTTCTTTAATTTCTTTCATTTGACAGGTATTTATAAAAAAATCAACGTGGGAACCATCTTCTGTAATGCATTTTGGACAAACACCATGATAGAGGGAAAGATTAGTAAACTTCACTTCTATGGTACTCTTCTGATTACATCTGGGACATGTTACTGTAATTAGTTCCTTTTCTTTTTTCACAATATAGCCTCCTTATTTAAGGGAGAGGGTAAACTGATTATATTACTAATATGATTAGCCTTTGTTATATTGCAAGACCTGGCCCTCTATTTTACGGCCGTCATCCTTACTCCCAGCAAGCATTATATTATTACGATACGCCCATTGAATTTGCTTGGATAAAATGTAATCATGTGTGTTCATAATTATCCTCCCTTGTTTTGAATTATATTTTTAAAACAACCTTCCCCCTAATATCTTACAAATACAATGTAATAACTACAGGGTTATGATCACTGTATTTTCGGACTTTGTCGTTATCTACAACTTCGCAGCTTATTAATTTTTTTGAGATCGATTTACTAACAAAAAAGTAGTCATTTTGCCATTTTACTTTGCTTTTTTGGTGTCTGAGAGTTTGAACGGGAAATTCTTTATTTGATAATTTGAAACAATCATTCAAATTGAAATCTTCAAGTCTATCAAAAAAGATCTTATGAGAATCATTCTTTTGTATTGGATCTAATTGTATGCTGGCATTCAAATCTCCACCCAAAACGATATTTCTTTTACCGTCTAGATAACCGTTAAATATACAAGTTAAATCTGAAAGCATTCTATGAAGATTTGTTATAGAATAGCCTTTTGTAGGACCATTACTTTCCATGAGTCCATATAATGAGATAAAGGTTAATTTTCTATCCTCTATGATAGTATTGGCAATTGAAAAAGCACCTTTGAATTCTGTTTTTATAATTTCCTCAGTTAATTTATATTTTTTACTATATATACCTGAACCCCAAGGACGATTGCCGCCAATTTCATTCCAAACAAGATGTTCCTTATCATTTTGAATTCTCTTTAAGGGCCTAGCTTCTTGAAAAAAAATAATATCTGCGTCGATTTCTTTGAGGCAATAATCCCATGCTTCTTCAAAGTATTTTTTATATTGCCAATAAGCCATATTCCAGGTTGCGATTTTTATTTTCATAATATATCTCCGGTGATATTAAAGTTACCGAATTATTGCGCTGGCACATCTTCTTTATTTATCTATTTTAAAATAAAATATTAATTATCTAAGAAATGGTATGTGTCTATTTATTCTATAATTATTTATAGATTTATAATGATTTTATCAACTTCAATATAAGTTTTCTTCAATTTTCCATAATAATATTTCTGTTCTCCATTTTTTAATAGTTGTGTTCTCTTCTTTGTTTTTATATCATAGGGATGCGCATCTGGCAAGAAACATCTTCTTCTATGTACCTCTCTAAAGGCATCTGCAACTAAAGGATATTTATTATAAAAAGGTGTATTCTTTTGTAATAAACTTCCGAAATTTACTAAACAACCGTCACTACCAATTGTCATTTGTATAAGACCCGAATCATTATCAATAATTGTTCTTGTGATAATCTCATTAGCTGAATCACTATAACATAACCATTGAGATCTATTCATATCATAAGATTTAAATGCAAGAATAAATATTTTATGAATATGCTGATAATCATCCTTACTAAAATGAGATTCCCAATTACTTATTTGTATCTTATATCTTATTTCAAATATTTCTTGAAATGGAGATATTTTGGGAATATATCGTGAAGTTGTCAAACCTAATGCCAACAAGCAATTTCGGGTAATTTGATTTATTTTATTTGCCACCCTTAAGCCTCTAAATCTAATGTTATCATTTGCCATTTGAACTACTGCACACAAACCTGCTTCTGGTTTTGTACGTTTTAAGCACATTTTTAGAACATCAATATACTGTTTATTATTAAAATACATAGAAACATATGGCAAAAGTAAAGATTGTAATATTGCAGAATCACAATATGAATATTTGTAGAATATTTTTCTTTCCATTCGAACTACAAAGGGTGCCAAATATGTCATTAACCCAAATTTAAAAAAAATACATAGATTTTTCTCACATAACTTCTTCTTTGCAATTTCTATTATTTCCCAATTATTTCTTTCGGTATTAACTTCTGATAAGAGAAACCAGACATTTCCTTCAACATATTGATAGGGAAATTTTTTTCTTTTAACTAAAGCTTCGAAAAAAGTAATAACTTCTTCATTGTTTACAAATCGACGAAAATAAGTAACAAATGCATCACTCAAATGTGGATATTTTTCAAATAATTCAAAAATTATATTCAAGTGCTTTTTTAAAGGTTCACCTCGATAAAGAAAAAATTTGAATTTTGCCTCATCTTTTATCTCGTTTTTTTCCATATTAATACAATCTAAAAATAGGTTTTCTGAACTACTGTAATTCATTTCTTCTGGGGATAAGCTAAAGTGTTTTCCTATCGCGTCTTCTTCATTTTTAGCATAAAAAATATCTGTTTTTCTCGACTGAGGGATCAATCCCTTATTCCTACATAATTGTTCTAAAATAACTAAACTTCTTCTTACTCTATCTTCATCTTTTGCAAACAATCGTATATCATCAACATATCTCAAATATAAAAAGTTATCTTGATATTGCATAATTTTTATATCTATATCTAATAGAATTAATTCGGCTATATAAGATGAAGCAATTGGACCTTGAGGAATACCATGAGAGAAAGTGTAAGATACCTTTTCAGCTGACCAATAATGAAGTATTTTTTTTATAAAAGAACAAATATCTGAATTTAAATCTTTTGGGTTTACTAATTTTAAGATATGATCATGAGAAATGGTATCATAAAATGCAGCCAAATCAAATTTGACAACCCATTTTTTATCCTCATAAACTTCTCTTATTTTATTTTGAAAATTTCTATAACATATCTTCCAACTTTTGAAGAAAAAAATATCATTCGGGCTAGAAAGATTGCTATAGACAACTCTTTCTTCAACCTTATCCCTTCTAACTCTATGTTTTCTTTGTAAAAAATTAGCTAACGCTTGCCAAATAATTTGGTCCTCAACGCTTAATAAAGTAATGGGTCGCTGTAATCCCGATGGTTTGGGAATAAATATCCTTTCAGGTTTCTTTGGGATATAAGATCCATTCTTTATTCTTTCAATCAGACTGTTAATATTATTTTCCAACGAGATCTCGTATGCTATATATGTTTTTCTGAAAAAACGTTTATAATACGCATTGGACCCCGTATTTATTCTGCGCCATGAAAGTAAAAAATTTTGTTTTGATAAAAAGTTATTCCAGTAATTCATACAGCACCAATTAATACATTTTTTATATTAACATTAAGAATTAGTTAATTAGGGGAGCAAATCTTTATTATTGACAAATAATATTTAATTTTATTACATATCTAATCTATAGAAAAAGTAGGACCTGGCCCTATTTATTTAAACAATCATTTAATTTCCTTAAATTTCTATATATTAAATTTCTAATTCATTAATATATTTTCTGAATGCTTCCTCTAATTTAACCATTCCTTCAATCATTTTTTCCTGAATTTCTCCCCATGTTGTTTTATCGTTAAGAGTAGAAAATTTATACCTTTTACGTATTTCAGAAAAGATTTGACCATCCTTCCTTTCCCAGCTTAATTCTTCGCCAAAAGCGTCTTCTATTTCCTTTTTACGTTCATGCAAACTATCAAATATCTTCTTATTCTCTTCCTTTCTATTTTTCCCTCTATCGATATATAACCTAACTTGACCAAAATTATTAGTAATTGTGAAATAAAAATATAGCCCGCTCTTTCCAGCTTCTTTTCCAATAAAATTATTAGTACTGGGAGATATGTCTTCATAAGTGTTTGTCATATTTTTTCTACGTTCTAATAAACTTTTCCAAAAATAAAATCTTAACGCACACCCATTCGCCATCTTATTTTTATCCTCTATTAATTTTTCATACTCTTTATTTTCAATTGCAATTTTATCTAAATATTTACCAATCGCTTCAATCAATTTAACCATTCCATTCACCATATCATTTTGAAGCCTTGCCCAATTTTCCTTGTCTATTAATCCACCGTATTCATATTTTTTAAAAATAAAGCATGATCTTGTGTCTGGAGAATTATCCCATATCAAAGTATCATTAAATAATTCTTCAATGGCTTTTTTGTTTTTTAACAACACTTCAAAAATAAAGTTATTTTCTTTTTTATCTCCTCTATTAATATATACTCCTATTGCTCCGTAATTTAGAGTTATAGAGTAATAGTAAGCTATTCCACCAATACCCGATCCTCCGCTAGTACTACTATTTTCGCTCGGTTTACAATTTGAATGGCGCCATGTCTTTTCATTGCTGAGTTTTAGCAAACCCTTCCAAAATTCTTTACGTTCTTCCCCAACTGGTTTTCTAATTATGATTGGATCAATTATTGGTTTTCCTTCCCATTTCCAAATTTTAACTGCCTTTTCTGAAAAATCTTTACTTCTAATTTCAATATCGTCAAATATCCATTTTTCTTTATCTTTTAATTCTTCGGTTATTGTAAATTCTGATTTTTTATAATCAATTTTTTTCTTCGTGAATATACGATTTGACATACTTCTATTCCAAGTTTCTTTGATAATTGTTAGATTTCCAATATGATTGAGCATTTCCTGGTGTAAAGCTATTATTTGGTTTTTATCTTTACCCGTTTGATTTTCTAAATAATTTACCCATTTCTCACTTAATGTTTGGGGCATAATATGTTCTGTCTCGATTTCATTAATATCCAAAATTGTTTCGCCGGTAGGATCAGACAGTTTCCATAAAATATATTTTGTCCTTTGTTCTCCAGGTTTAAAATTCCTTGAAGTAAAATTACGCTTAAATATCTCATCATCGACATTCTCTTTAACATAACGAGATAATTTTCCCTCAATATAATCTAAATATTCTTCAAAATTTTTCTGTTTTAATCCATCGCAAATTTCATTATATATACGATCCAATCTTCCGGTTGATTGACCACAAATCCCCCACCTTATATGAAAAGTCTCAATGAGTTCCATAATTTTCAATAAATCTTCTTTACTAATATTTTCATCTTCGTAAAAAGGTAAAACTTTAATAAGTAAGGTGAAACTAGGGGATAAGTCTTATCCAATGCAAGATGAGCCTGAAAATAAGAGTCATGCTGCTAGTATTTTATCAAATAATTTATCCCTTTCCAACTGTACTTTTTTAGCCATCTCATTATCTGTATATCTTCTTGCTATTTTATCTAACCTTTCCAGGGTTATACTTTCTTTAAGGTATATCCGGACATCAGGGATACTCCTTAATTTTTCATAGGGAGTCATATAATCCTGATATCTGTATTTCTTCTTTATCTTCCCTTTTTTATCCTTTACTTCAATAGGAAAGGCACAGGGACGGTGAAAATTCAAGTACTCATTAAAACACTCAAAATAAAACTTATTTATCCCTTTAGCATGTCTCTGCCCTATATGACTATATCCCATCCATTTCCTTAACACCCAGCCATTTTTGGTTTCCGCAAGAGCATTATCATTTGTATGCCTGGGTCTGCTTTTGGTCAGTTTTATCAATAGATTATTTAACATCTCTGCCACTTTTCTATTTATATATTCTGTGCCATTATCGGCATGAAAATTTATAATCCGGTAAGGATAACTAGCGATTATCTTTTCCAGTAAAGGGATGAGATGGTAATCGGTGATCTTTTCCACTGCTCCCACCACCTCCCATTGAACTACCTCATCAACGGTATTTATATGGTAGACCCCTTTTTGGCCATCTCTATCCCCCTGATGCACCGTATCTACCCTTAAATATCCCGGCTTTCCTCCCGGCTCTGGTTTACACCTCTCTCCTATGGCTCTTGCTTTAGTCTTCTTGGTCCCTTGATAAAAGGGAACACTACGCTGATAGGATACGGTCTTCTTCAGATTGTATATATGGGATACTGAAATTGCAGATAAATTCCGGTATTCTTCTTCCCCATATTTATTGGCCATCCGTTCCAGGGTCTTTTTTAAAGAAGCTCCATTGGGATAATCATGTAATTCTGCTGTCTGAGCAAGCAGTAAAATGTCTTTACTGGTATATTTCCGCTCAAATTTATTTCTTTTATATTCTTTCAGCCTCACTCGCCCGGTTTCCCGGTGTTGTCTTATTTGTCTGGTCACTTGAGGCCGGGAATATCCGGTTACCTTCTCTATGTACTTCTTTATTAAACCTTTTTCTTTTTTGCCCAGGTATAAATAATCAAACCTTCCTAGGGTCTCTTCTATCCATTCATACGCCTCCTTCCGGGATCTCTTTTTAAATTCTATTACCTCCGATTCTTTCAAGAACCTCTTTACTTCAACGATACTGCTTAATTGTGAGTCATTCATAGTTATCACCATAATATAGCTATTATGACTCTTAGCTTTAGCCTGTCAAACTTTTATCTGTCAGGGACTAAGTTTCAGGCTCATCTTCAGATTAGAAAAGAGTGGATACCTCAATAATTTTTAATTCATTCAATTTTTTGTTAATCTTATTATTTTCAAATGAGCTCTCAAAAATTTTCTTATAAATTGTTGCACTAGAGTTTAATTTGCAGGTAAAATTGTAAAATTCGGTTGGTTCTTTATCTTCTAATTTATTTCTAACATTTTCGTACAATCTACTCTCAGAAAAATTACCTTTATAGTTTGATATCATAAAACGACGAATAAATTTTACAGGCCCTTTATCCCTTACTTTTTCATACATTTCTTCCCACTCGGTAATACTTTTATTGAAAATATCTTCCTTCATTGAAGCTCTCATTAAAATGAAATTTTTAATTAAATCTGCTGCTGAAAGTTCAAGGCCACGATCATTTAAAGTTTCAAACAATTTAAAAGCATTAAAATGGTTAAAAGCATTAATATGAACAATGTGAATATTATTTAAAATGACCTGCCAGAGATCATTTGAATATTCTGAATTTTTAAAGAAATAATAACAAGAATTAATAGGATGAACCTTATCTTTAGGATTTCCTTCTAAAATTCTCTTAAAATCTTCATTATCATATTTACCTAGTTCAAATTTTGCTTGTCTTATTGACCCACTTTCTCCCCAAGTTTCAGAAAATATAAAATGTGTATCAATATGTTTAGATAAAGCTTTATCATTTTCTTTAATTCTATCTCTTAATGCAGCAAGCCAGATTAAAATTGTAGCTAGCCTCTGTTGTCCATCGATAACATGATAACTATTTAACCCATGGTTATTAATTTTCATGGGTACAACTACTATGGCTCCGAAAAAATGACTATCATCTTTGGGTAACGAAAGAATATCCTCTAATAAATCCGTCCACTGATCTTTAGTCCACGCATAAGGCCTTTGATATAAAGGTAACTTAAATATTTCTGTAGATTTATCTAAGAATTCGTGTAAATTTATTTCACTTGCTTCAATAAATGACATAACAACCTCCTGTCTTTTATCTTATAAACTATTTAAATTAATAAATATTGTTCTATATTTTAAAGATAGCTTTTGAGATATAATGCATCTAGCCAACTGTAACCCTGGATGGCTATTTCTTTGTACAAATTAAATTTATTAATGTTCTCTATCTTTTGGTGGGCAAGGGTCATTACCATAACTATCTTTGCTTCTTATTTTGCCTTCAGTATTTTGAATAATCAATTCAGATTTTTGATTTTTTGCAATTCTCCTGGCAATGTTTATTGCTTCTTTTTGAGTTTTTGTAACTTTTGTTGCTCTTTTATTCCCTTCTCCTTTGATAGCCCAACCTTTAGGATGTATAGTTACCCATTGATTTTTCTTTGCCATTTTTTATTCACTCCTATTAAAATAATAAATTCAAGAAAAAACCTTAATTTCTTGTTTATAATATTTTTCAAGAAATTCAGAAGGTGTAAGTATTTCCTTTGTTATTCCACACTTTTCTCTTATTTTTTTTAATTGAGCTATAAATTGGCGTAGATATCGATAATCAGTAGTTAAATAATAATTCGAATGAATTGTTGAAACAATAATATTTCTAGAATCAATACCACCTTTATCTTGCATTATTTTTATTAAACAATCTATTTGTTTGTCTAATATTTCATTATGATTTTTAGTCACTATAACTGGCCATAATCTCCATGCAGATCCCATCCTTTTTCTTACTGCTTCACTTTTGATATTACCTGACCCTGATTCTTCAATCATAGTAGTAGAAACTGGAATACCAATCTCAAAAATACCTTTATGGTCTAATTCAATTATCTGAAGAAATGCATTATTATCTTCTTTTTTATTATCTGGTAAATTTGGATCAACTAAATCGCCTAGTACGGAATTATCTATAGCAATGGGTGTCTTACTCATTTTATATTTCCTTATAAGTATCTGTGAAAGTTAATAGGAAAATGAGGTAAAATCTTGATTCTTGGTAAATAGTGTAATAAACTGCCAAGAACAAAGATTTAAGAGCCTTGGGTTCAGGTCTTGCAATGACATATTTTTCAGCAATGCTTGCTTATTGTCAAAATAATGTGTTATTGCAAGACCTGGCCCTCTTTTATTAGCTAATTTCTAATAATCATTGAGAATCTTCTTCAAATTCTATCCTCAATGGTAAATCAGACATAGCATAATGAACGAACTGTTTTCCCAATCCAGTTAATTCATAACCCTCGCTGTCATCAAACGCTGAAACAGGAGGCTTGGGACCACTTCCTTTGGGTCTGTTTGTTCTCTGCTTAGGAATGTAATTTCCATAATAATCTACTTCTCGATGTTGCCGAATGACTGAACCAGTACTTAAATCTCTAATTAATAATTTATATAAATCAGCTTCAGCAGAATCTTCACGAGCCGGTCCCTTCCCGATTTTCCTCCATATCTTATCACGAGTAATTCCATCACTATTATAGATAGCAGCAATTACCTGAAAATGCATCTCAGAATACTGATTGATCCAGTCTATAAACATTTTGATAACATCATCGCTTGTAACTTTTGTAGCAGCAGCATTTGCTAAAATATTTCTGATATATACCCTTTTCTCAACACTTTCAGCACCAGACCATTCTCTAAATGTTTTCCTAATAAGTGATTGATACTCTTTACTTTCAACCCGCTTAGCAATTTCTTCATCTTGCATATTAAGCCGAGCCATTATTTCAATAATCGTATCTTCTTTCTCTTTGAGCTCATCACGAAGCATTTGAACCCAATGTTGGAAAAATTGATTTACCTTTTCTTGTTCATTCTCAGACCAAGTCCCAGCTACAGCTGAAAGTGCTCCTCCTACAAAAGGAACTGAGCCAGCAACTTGAAGTGCTCCTCTTGTAATCTTTGCAATTTTACCAGCTTTCGGCATTTCTTCATTTTCTTTATCCATCTTTTTTTCCTCCTTTATCTTGAGACAAGGATGGCGAAGTCTAAAATAAATTAAGTCAATTTTTTCGCCTAACGTTCCGCGAATATGCGAAGTTGGCCAAAGACTAATTTGGGTGGAGCGAAGCGAAACCGCATATTCGCTATTAGACACCGTTTGAAGTTCACGATAAAATTAACTGAGTTAATGCTGGTATAAAAGGAGCAATTAGTGTCATATGATTTGCTAATATTCCTATAAAACTTTGATATTTACTTAAGAAAGAAGGGGTGTTTTTTGTATCCTCCATTTCTTTTAATAATTCTATTGATTCTATCTTTGCTTTATCATCTTCGATTGTTAGTAATGCTTTTTTTAAATCTTCGAACAACATACTAGAATCATTCACATAATTTAACGAATTGTCAGTAGAATTAATATTAACTCTCGAATTATTGCCGCTAACATTGTATACATTTGTAATTGATTTGTATTCAGCCTCTTTTATGCTTCCTTCTTTTCTAACCTTAGCCTGATAGTGTCCTTGAATTCCATGAAAAGCAGAATGAAACCCTCTATCCAAAACTATATACGTTTCTACCAAACCATTAGGTAATATTCTGTAAATCTTATCATCTTCTTCTAATGGTATTTTTTCATCAAAAATAAAAATTGTTTTTGGCTGAACATTTGCTTTTATATTTTCAAGAAATTCACCACTAGGTTTTACAATTGTAATTTTATCATTAGCCATACTTGAAAAACTCATTCTTTTACCTCCAAAACTTCAATATTAAAAACATTTTTCTTATATGAATCTTTATTATCAAACCATTCGCGAAGAGCCTTGGGGCCAGGTCTTGCAATAACACATTATTTTGACAACAAGCAGGCATTGCTGAAAAATATGTCATTGCAAGACCTGGCCCTCTTTTATTCTAAAAATACTATCTTTTCTATATGCAGGAATACCTAATATTTGTAAGTTATTAGAGATTTTTATATCCTTAAAGAAAAGAATGTTAATATATTTAGAAAGCTTATGATTTTTTCCTTTTATGCTAATATCATTTTTCCCTATTTTTAAATCTTTCAATGACACATCATTGATATCCTTCATTTGACAGTACATTTCATCATGTTTTACAATAATTTTAACATCATCAAAATTATTATTAACATCTGCCTCAATTTCAATCCTTTCGATTTCTCGCTCAACATCCATTTTGATCAAGAGGAAAAATGCTGCAATTTTTTGATAAGAGTAGCCAAATAAAGCATTTTTTGAAGGTCTCATTTTAATCATAATACTCCGACCTATTTTTATAGGATCCTAATATTTTTGTTGTCAGCATATTATTGACCGCCATGAATGGCGTTTTTTTTATAAGTTTCAACCCATAGAGGATGGGGCAATTGCATATATCACCCATTATTAAAAACTAAAAAAAGTTACCGAATTATTGAGCTAGTACAACAGATCCTATTTTCTTCAATTATATTTCTTCTAAAATATAATTATATTTTCGACCTAATTTTTTCATTTTTTCAAAAAAATGTTCAATATCTTTTTTTTCGGGAATTTGAAAATAATCAGATAGATATTCTGAAATTATGAGCATAAAATGAATTGCGGCAAAAATAGAACTTATTTCACAATCTTCCGCTCCTGGCCCCCAGCGCAACTCTTTAAGTAGCCCATTGACCTGTACCCGATTAGCTGGACACATAGAAAGTTTGCTATAATAATAAAATGAAAGGAAGTGTTAAGCTAATGGGAAGGAAAGCATTTACACCTGAATACAAAGAAGAAATTATTAAACTGGTTACCGAACGTAAAA
>DAOUWX010000139.1 GCA_030666935.1 Atribacterota bacterium
TAATTAAGATTAACCTCTCCCTGGGTAACGATAAAGGGCAGAAGGACCGGGAAACCTATTCCGACAATAGCAGAAGTAATCCCGGTAAGCATCCCAATTAAAAAAGGAATGGAAAACAGAATAACCAGAGGGTGGATACCTAATTCAGCAAAAAATCCGGGGATAACCATAATTACTCCGGTAGTTTCTAATGTTCTCTTGAAGATCATTATTCCTGCTATCAAAACTACTGTATTTAAAGGTATATCTTTTTTAATAATCTCCAATGTAACTTCTGTTTTCATTTTAGACCTGTTTAAAAAAACCAGGGACAGGATAACTAAAATCAAGGAAATTAACAAATCTAATTTTATAACTATAACCAGGAATATGACTAAAAGGATGGGCCAGGTACTTAAGAACAGTTTCTTTAAATTTAAGATGAACTCCCCTCTCTTATCACTTATTCCGTCCTTCTTAAGATATCTTTGCTCCCAGATCAAGCCCAGTATCAGGGCAACAAGAGATATGGGAAATTGAACAATTATAATCTCTCGAATTTCTACTTCCAATAAGGCGGAAAGCAATATGATACTGGGATAGAGAGGCCAAACAAATTCCCAAATATGGCGAAACCAGTAATTTATAAAAATTTCTTCTTCGGATTTAAGCCCTGCCCTGTCTCCTATCTCTTTAACCATAGGAGCGGAAAACATGGCTCCGGCCGGCATGGGCAACAAACCCAAAAAAGAAGGGATAAAGGCTAATATTAATCTATAGTCTTTTACTAATTTTTGAAGAGAATCAACTATGTCCTTTAAGCTTTCTATCTTTTTTAAAATACTGCTTAATAAAAGAACCAGCACAATTACTCCGATTAATTTAATAGTTACCGGGTCAATTATAGCTTGTAAAAAATTAATTCCTATTTCTTTGGGATTCAATCCGAATAATAACCCTAACAACAAGGAGGCTAGTAGTATAATATGCCCCAAATTCCGTTTCTTTCTTATCAAGAAAATAATTACTACAATTACCGCCAATAATTTTATAATTTCTGTCACTTCAATTTCACCAATTTATTCTTTCTGTGATTTATTTTTTTTCTTTCTGCATTTCCTTCGGTGTTTCCTTTTTTATTTTCTTTTTTTCCTCTTTAAATTTAATCCCCTGAACATTAACATCGACCTTAGAAACTTTTAAGCCGGTCATGGAACAAATTGCGTTTTTTACTTTATGCTGTACCTCTTCAGCTACTTTAAAAATTCCTACTTCGTAAGCTGTAATAATAGGGATAGTAATTGCCGCTTCTCCCGGCTTCATCCACACTTCCACCCCTTTAGCCAGGTCTTTCCGGGACAATATATTAAGAGAACTACCTCTGTGCCCGCTGGTGATACCGACTACTCCTTTAATTTTTATAGTTTCCAAAGAGGCGATTACCGCTACCGCTTCCTTGGAGACCGTTATATTCCCTAATTCTTGTTCTTGGGGATTTTTTTTAATAATCCGTTTATTTGACATTCTTGTTCACCGCCCTTTTTTAAAACTTATTTAATCTATTTTTTGTCTTCGTAAAATATTTTATCTATGTGTATTTTAATTTCTTTCGTTTCTATCCCGCTTGTTTCCAAGAGATATTCTTTTAACTTTCGTTGCACTTTCTCCGAAAGTTCAGGAATGTTCACATCCTGTTTTACAGAAAGGTGAAGGTCAATATTTATTCCCCCGGACTTTAAGATGTTGACTTCTGGTCTGGTTTCCCTAATCTCCGCCATCCCTTTAATCACTTTTAAGGCCAAACGTTTTATAGACCCGATAGAAATTTTAATTTCCCCAAATGAAGTCTTTTGTACTACAGATAAATTTCCCTTATCAATTTGGGTTTTTTGCCAGATTAAATAAATGGCCAGAAAAATTAATAAAACTCCCACTAAACCCAAGACGATCTGGTTGATAAAACTAGAGTATATCAAGTAATTTGTTTTAAAGAAAAAACTTTCCAGGGAAAACAATCTCAAAGAAAGAGCCAAAAAAATCCCGGAGATGGAAATTGTAACCACTAAAAACAAAATAAAAATTAAATTATTAAAACTTTCTTTACTCATTTTAAACCATCCTTTCTATTTTTTCCTACTTATTATAGATCTAGCGTGGAGCATACAGCGTTTAGCGTATAGTTTTGAATTTTGAATTCTGGTTTTCTTAACGCGATACTCGATACGATTTTATTCTGGTTTCTGGCTTCTTTTTTTTACAAGATACGGGATACGAATTTGCTATATACTATATACTCGATACTATTTGCATATAAACGACTAATCTATCTCTCTTTTAACAATAAGTCAACAATTCTTCGTAAATCTTCTTTGCTATAAAATTCTATACTTATCTTCCCTTTCTTGCCATCATATAGTATGCCTATCTTAGTCCCTAAAATATCTCTTAATTTTCCCTCTACATCAGGAAAATGTTCAATGGTAATATTTTTAACTTTAAATTGCTTTTTTTGCACCCTTCCGATATTTTTAATCAGGCGCTCTGTATCTCTTACAGATAAATCATTAGCGATTATTCTTTCACACACCGCGCTTTGCACTTCTTCATCTTCTATGCTTAATAATAATTTAGCATGACCGAAAGATATTTTCCCTTCCGAAATATTTTTTTGTATCACCGGATTCAATTTTAACAGTCTTATGGTATTGGTGACCAAAGCCCTGCTCTTTCCGGTTGCCTCTGCTAATTCTTGCTGGGTAAGATTAAACTCGTCTATCAGCCTTTTAAAAGCATTAGCCTGCTCAACAGGATTAAGATCTTCTCTTTGAATATTTTCCACCAGGGCAATTTCTAAGCTTTTTTCATTATTAACACTTTTGATAATCGCCGGTATCTTTTTTAATCCGATCTCTTTGGCGGCCTTTAGCCTCCGTTCTCCGGCAACAATCTCATACCCATTAGCCATTTTCCTTACTACAATTGGTTGAATTATTCCGTGTTTCTTAATTGACCCTTTCAGTTCTTCCATTTTTTCTTTATCAAAATTTTTACGGGGTTGAAAAAGATTAGGGGTTAAGCTTTCTATGTCTAACTCAATAACAAACCGTTTTTCTTTTTGTTCGGCCTTGGGGATAAGGGCTTCTAACCCTTTTCCCAATCCTCTTTTAACCATTTGATATCACCTCTCGGGCTAATTTTTTATAAGCTATCGCCCCTTTAGATTTTGCATCATACAACACAACCGGTTTGCCGTAACTGGGGGCTTCACTCACTCTGACATTTCGGGGAACAACTGCTTTAAATATCTTTCCTTTAAAATATTTTTGAACCTCCTTAGCAACATCGCGGGAAAGATTTGTTCGGCTATCATACATAGTCAGTAAAATCCCTTCGATTTCTAAAGATGAGTTTAGATTTTCTCTGACCAGATTTATGGTATTTAGCAATTGTCCAATGCCTTCCAAGGCATAATATTCACACTGAATAGGAATAATAACCGCATCGGCAGCGGTAAGAGAGTTTAGAGTTAAAAGACCCAGGGAAGGCGGACAATCAATAATTATATAATTATAATCATTTTTGATTGGTTTAATTGCGTGTTTTAATTTGTTTTCCCGGGAGATATAATTAACTAATTCTATTTCTGCTCCTGCTAATTGAATAGTGGAAGGCAAAATATCCAAATTTTTTACCTGGGTCGGTAAAATGATTTCTTTTATGGGGGTTTGGTTAATCAAGACATCATAAATACATCTTTTAACTTTTATTTTATCCAAACCTATACCAGTACTGGCATTGCCCTGGGGGTCTATGTCGATCAACAAAGTTTTTCTTTTATGTAAAGCCATAGAAGTGCATAGATTTACTGCGGTAGTGGTTTTACCTACTCCACCTTTTTGGTTGGTAATTGCCAAGACTTTGTTCATAAAAATTCTCCTAAAATAATTACGCAGACGAGTATTAGATTACACAAATTATAAATTAGTCGTTAGTTTTAAATACAATTCTTCAGTTGTCAGTATACAGCTAAAAATTTAAAACTAAAAGCGAAAAACCATAATTCAAAACTCAAAACCTTTTTTCGTATATTCTATTGCATATTACGTATTTAGTTAGCTCTTTAGTTGGTTGCCTTCTTAACTAGTTGTTATTATAGTTACTCGGTTAGCTAGTTTACCAGTTAGGAAAAAGACTGGTTAATCATATTATTTTGCATCTTACACTATAAACTAAAAACCAACAACTATCGACTAGTTAATTTTTTATTTGCGTTTTCAACTAACTAACAAATCAAGAGATACAATTAAATTATGATTATTTAAGTTAGTAATAGACTGTACAGAAATTATAAAAAGAACATTTGTTCACGATAGTTAATGTTCCACGTGGAACGCTTGTTTGTTAATACAGGCTTATAATTGCAAGGAATATAGTTAACCAGTTGCCCGGTTTGCCAATTTGCCAGTTAGCACTAATTTACCGATTAGCCGATTAGGATTAGCTGGCCAGTAAATTTAATCGATAGTGAATAGTTGTTAGCATTAATACAAGTTATTAGTTTATAAGTTTTTAGATATGGACAGTTGATTTTCAGTTTTCAGGCTTTAATTCATCGGTTATCGGTTTATTATCTTCTCTGTCATTGCGAGCGAACGAAGTGAGCGCGGCAATCCCGGATGGAGATTGCTTCGGTTGTTTCATTCCTCATAATAACAAAATATATTTTATTTTTGTAGGGGGCGGAATTCATCCGCCCCGGGTTATTTAATAATTTTATTTAGCGGGTTCGATGAATCGAACCCCTACCTTAATTCAGAAACAGCCGAGAACCTGTTCCAAAGTTTTATCTGTTTCTTAATCTTATAACTAGCTAATCGGACAACTAATTAACCAATCCTAACCGAGATACGAATTAGGCTTCTGGGTTTTTTATCTTAATTTTAAGTTTTGGGCTATAATTTTGCATTTTTATTTTTGCATTTTTATTTTTTTATAATATATTACTCATATTATCAAAAATATTTCAAAATTACAAAGGTCTTTTTTGGGGAAGACCTTCTTTTCTGGGGTATTTTGAAGGAGTATCTTTTATTTTTTTGATTATCAAAAGATATCTTTCCTGATTTATAAAGGGAATTCGAACATTTTCCACTCCGATCAGCTCTCCGCCTAAAAGCTGAATTATCTTGAGAGCTTTGTGTATTTCTTCCCTATACGATCTTCCTTTTTGCGCCATCAATAATCCCCCCACCCTTACCAAAGGAAGGCAATATTCGCTTAGAACATTTAAGCGAGCTACTGCTCTGGATAGAGCTATATCATATTTCTCCCGATGATCTGCGCTTTTCCCGAAAGTTTCTGCCCTACCATTAAGTATCTTAACTTGCTGAAGATTTATTTCTTCTGTTATTTTTTCTAGAAA
>DAOUWX010000219.1 GCA_030666935.1 Atribacterota bacterium
ATGGTTTCATACTCTGGTCCGCCATATTTTCTTTCGACTTCATAAGGCTCTTTAACTTCTACCGAATGCTTACATCTTACCGGACAAGCATAACAACCTTCTTGTCCAACCCCTATGGTCTCTTCCATAAATTCTCCTGATATTTTTTCGGCACCATCAAAATTTCCATACTTAAAATTTTTCGTAGGAAGCATTCCTGAAGCACTTAAGTCATTAACCATGCCAGAAGTTCCTAATTTTTGAAGTCCCTGTAAAGCAGGATAGTCTTTATAGTTTTTGGCAAATTTTGAAGCAATTTTTTTTATCTCATCATTATTCTTAAAATTAACATTTTTTTTGTTTCCTCTAACTACAACAGCCTTTAAATTTTTAGAACCCATCACTGCTCCGACACCTGTTCTGCCATTAGCGTGCTTAAGGTCACTAATTATACAAGCATACCTTACTTTATTCTCCCCTGCCGGACCTATCTGAGCGATTCTAATTCTTTCGTCATTTAATTCTTCTCTGATTAACTGCTGAGTATCACCGGTGATTTTACCCCATAAATGTGTAGCATCTTTTATTTCAACTTGCCCGTTATTTATCCATATATATACAGGGTTAGGTGACTTACCCTTTATTACTATGGCATCAAATCCTGCAAACTTTAATTCCGGGCCCCAAAAACCTCCGGCTTCAGATTCGGCAAAAGCATTAGTCAAAGGAGATTTTGTGACAACACTATATTTAGAAGGCCCCGGTACGGGTACTCCTGAAATAATGCTCAAAGAAAATATTATTACATTATCAGGAGAAAAAGGTTCTGTAGTAGGATCCATTTCTTTTAATAAAAAATAAGCTCCGATATTTCTCCCACCCATATAGGTTCTATAAAAATTATCATCTGGTTTTTCAACCGAAATCTCTCTATTTGTTAAATTTATTTTTAATATTTTGCCATTATAACCGTAAGACACGTTAATTCCCCCTCATTTACTATTTTTTAGTTCTAAATAATTCTATCTAAAAAATAAATAAAAATATAATCCCGTAAAAATGTCTATCTCTTGTCAAATTAAAATTATTACATTCCTCAAAATAGTTCTATATGGGGCAAACTTTAAAATAAGTTTGCCCCACTTTGTTTTATATTTCTATGAACGATTAATAACCTTCAAAACCAGTTGCCTCTAAAGTAGACATATCAATAACTTGGGGTTGAACTCCAATCCGTGCACCATTAGAACCATAGGTGCAAGGGACTCTCCCGCCCTTGGCAATTGTAATTAAGGTTTCATAAGCTGTTTGAGCTTCCATATGCGGCATTTTATCAACTGTCATAGTAAACCATCCTTGTTTCATAAGTTCTACAGCAGCTATTACACCGTCAGCTCCGGTTACCATTACTTCACCTGGTTGATAACCTGCATTTTTTAATGCTTCAATTGCTCCTATGCCCATTTGGTCATTACTACAAAGGAAAGCATCTACATCCGGATGAACTAATAGTAAATTTTGTACGACTTTCAATGCTTTTAGTGTATTCCAATCTGCTGCTTGCTGGGTAAGAACTTCTATACCAGGATTTTTATTTATAACATCATAATATCCCAATACAAAATTTATCCCCCAATAATTACCTGGTTCACCAGAGATAATAATTACTTTACCTTTGCCGTTCAACTTTCCAATAACATATTCAGCGCTTAAAACGCCCATTTGTCGTGAATCTATACCTATAAAAATGCGCTGTCCTGCAGCTGTATCGCTGTCCAACATAACTACAACCTTCCCGGCATCATTAATTTTACGAACAGTTTCAACAAGTTGAGCTTCATTTGATGTTTGAACAATAAATGCATTTACCCCCATCGTAAGCATATTTTCTATATCAGCCATCTGTTTAGCAGGATCCATTTCTGCATCTGTAGTAACAAATTCATATCCGTCTTTCTCCGCAAGTTCTTTAATTGTGTCACGGTAAATCTCAAATACGCGATGATCTAGGGCACGAGCTGCAAAACCTACTTTAATAGGTTCCTCTTCTGCGCATAAGCCAATCTGAACAATAAACAAACTGAATACGAAAGTTAGACTCAAAATCAATACAATAAATTTCTTTAAATTTTTCATTTTTTCCTCCTTTTAATAAAAAATTGTTTTTTAAGTAATTTACTTATTATCTTCCTATTTTATTTGTTATTAAACCACCTCCCTTATATTAATATTTTGTGCCTTTCAGAAAAATTCTAAAACCCTTATCTGACCTACCCAACCTTCTTAAGTTTTCTGAAATCCTTATTTCTATTCTAAGCAAATAATTTAGTGATCTAAATTAAATTTCGATAATCCTTAAAGTAATAGTTTTTATTTCATTAAAACATAGGGCAAAACATTTTCTTCTTTTATCTCTTCTCCTGTAAAATAAGCATTTATTTTTCCTTTGCAAAGTACAACTACTTTATCACACAGTCTGCATATTTCAGGAATTTCTGACCCCAATATGATAATACCTAAATTTTTATCTGCAAGACTCCTTATTATTTTATATATTAAAGCCTTACTTCCCACATCTATACCTCTAGTGGGTTCATCGAGTATTAAAATCTTTTGATCGTCTCTTATAATCCACTTCCCAATAACTACTTTTTGCTGATTTCCCCCGCTTAATAGTCCCAATAGCTGATTAAAATCAGACATTTTAACATTTAATTCTGAAGCAATTGCAGTACTTCTATCTAAAGATTTCTGTTTTTTTAGCACCCCTCCCCAATGATTTAATAAATCTAATGAGGATATTGTAAGATTTTCTATAATAGGTCGAGTAAGAAATGATCCTTGCCTTCGGCGATCCTCCGGAACAAGCCCAATTCCTAATTTAATTGCTTCTTTGGGAGAATTAATTTTTACCAATTGATCTCTTACGGTAATTTTACCAATACTATCTAAATCAATGCCAAACAAAGATCTGGCAATCTCAGTTTTTCCTGATCCTACAAGCCCTACAATTCCTAATATCTCACCTTGATGTAGTTCAAAAGAAATATCCTCAAAGTGCCCTTTTCTTGAAAGACCTTCAACTTTTAATAGTATTTTTTCCGACTTACTTATATCTTTTCTCTTCCTTGTTTCCATATTTTCGAATTCTTCGTAATTACTTCCCAGCATTATTTTTACAATATCGTAAACATGGACTTCGGAAATCTTTTTTGTAGTAACATTACCCCCGTTTCTAAAAACCGTAACCCTGTCAGCTAACTTCATTACTTCTTCAAGCATGTGGGATATATAAATTATTGTTTTGCCCTCCTCCTTTAGCTTGTTAATAATTTCAAATAATTTATTGGTTTCTTTTGAAGAAAGGGTAGAAGTAGCCTCATCCATGACAATAATATCGGCATTTGATTCTAATGCTCTGGCAATTTCCACAATTTGCTGTTGTGCAGTACTAAGTTTTTCTACAATAATTCCAGGATCTATATCGGCACCAATTTGAGCTAATCTTTCTTTAGCAAGTTTTCTACAAAGCTTATGGTTCACTTTAATTTTTTTCTTGTTGTCACCAGGTTCATTGCCAAGAAAAATATTTTCGCTCACATTCAAATTTGGAACAAGGCTAAGTTCTTGATATATTATTGCTATTTTTGCTGCTCTGGCATCCAAAGGATTTTTAAAATTCACTTCACTGCCATTTATATAAATATTTCCTGTATCTTTTTCTTCAGCTCCAACTAAGATTTTCATTAAAGTTGATTTTCCTGCACCATTCTCTCCAACCAGAGCGTGAATTTCACCTTGCTTTACATTCAAATTCGCCTTTTCAAGCGCTATAACCCCAGCAAAATTTTTTGATATCTCTTCCATTTTTATTAAACATGGATTATTCATTTGAACTCTTCCCGCCACTTAC
>DAOUWX010000108.1 GCA_030666935.1 Atribacterota bacterium
ATTTGGCCGAATAGGACCAACCAAAGTGACAGAATGGTTAAATCAGGCAACCGGCTGGAACCTTACTCCAGCAGAATTACTGACCATAGGAGAGAGATTGCACAATCTCAAAAGAATGTATAATATTGGATTAGGTATAAACCGTAAGGATGATATACTCCCCCCGAGACTTTTGCATTTGGCTCGTAATGATGGGATGGCCGCAGGAGTTTTACCTGAATTGGATAAAATGTTAGAAGAATATTATCGCTTGAGGGGTTGGGATGAGAAGGGGATTCCCAGTAAAGAAAAACTAAAACAATTAAACTTAAATTAATATCAAATTTAGAAAGGAAATAAAAAATATGGATAAACCACTTAAAGGAATACGCGTATTAGATCTCGGACATGTCTTAGCTATGCCTACCTGTACCATGCAATTGGCTGATTTAGGAGCCGAGGTTATTAAAATTGAAAGGCCGGGCATAGGTGATGATTCTCGATATTTTGGTCCTTTTAAAAACAAGGAAAGTGCCTATTTTATTAGTATCAACCGGAACAAAAAGAGTATCACTCTGGATTTAAAAAAAGATCAGGGTAAAAAAATATTCAAAGACTTGGTGAAGATTTCCGATGTGGTCACCGAGAACTATCGCCCCAATACCATGCAAAAATTGGGCTTGAGTTATGAGACCTTAAAGGCAATCAATCCCCAGATCATCTATGCCTCCATCTGTGGCTTTGGCCATAAGACCGTATACCCAGGTAGACCGGGATATGATGTCATCGCCCAGGCGACGGGAGGCATCATAGCAATCACCGGTCAAGCCGATGGTCCCCCCACCCGGGTCGGTTCCTCCATCGGTGATATCTTTTCCGGTTCCTTTGCCACCATCGGCATCTTGGCTGCCCTTCGCGTTAAAGAAAAGACAGGCCTGGGACAACAGGTGGATATCGCCATGATGGATGCCGTGGTCTCCGTTTTGGAAAATGCAGTAGTCAGGTATACGGTAACTGGAGAAATCCCCCAAAGAACCGGCAGTGCACACCCTTCCATTGCCCCCTTTGATGTCTTTG
The DNA here is from genome assembly GCA_030666935.1 of Atribacterota bacterium. Lineage (GTDB taxonomy): Bacteria > Atribacterota > Phoenicimicrobiia > Phoenicimicrobiales > Phoenicimicrobiaceae > Sediminicultor. The sequence goes on from DAOUWX010000108.1 coordinate 1,057, forward strand.
AAGCCCAAGATGGCTGGTTTGTCATCGGAGTGGGCAATGATATGCTTTGGGAGAGATTCTGTAAAGCCATCAATAAAACAGACTTATTAAATGATTCACGTTTTACAACTAACCCTAAACGTTCTGAGAACTATAAAGAACTTAAGCCGATTATTACAGAATGGTCCAAGGAAAAGACAGTGGAAGAAATATTGAATATTCTTATAAATGCAGGTGTACCCGTAGGCGAAGTTAATACTATAGACAAAATAGTAGATGATCCTAATATTAAACTGAGAGAGATGATCGTAGAAGTAGAACATCCTCTGGCAGGTAAAGTAAAGATAACAGATACTCCTATAAAGCTATCTCTAACTCCTGGAAAAGTCGAAAAAGCCTCCCCTTTATTGGGTGAGCATACCGAAGAGATTCTGAATAAGCTTTTAGGTTTTTCTAAAGAGGAGATTAAAAGTTTAAAAAAAGAAGGCGTAGTATAAAAAATTTCTATATCTCTGTTATAATGTAATGCAAGTGAAATTTTGACAAAATTAAGTTCGAGTGCTAAAATTATAAAAATTCAATAAAAGGCCGATGATGGGAAGAGTAGGTTGAAAATTTATACTATAGAGATTTTTCGACCGAAGACCAGCCCGGAGGCTCAAGATGAATCTTATAAAAAGAGTAAATCTCACGGGAGAAGCCCCTTACAGCTTACAAGAGAGTTCTGGAAATATTAATTTCAGAGAAATAAAGTGGAACCGCGAAAATCTTTCGTCTTTATATTTAGTACATAAGGCGAAAGATTTTTTTATATGCTAACGACTAATTTGAAAGGCTGGTAGATAATTATGAAGAGAAATACGATTAATATCGGGATATTAGGATTAGGCACGGTAGGTCAGGGTACCATGAAGATCCTGCAGGAGAATAAAGAATTTATCGAACAAAAGATATATCCCAAAAAAATAATCTTAAAGAAATTAGCAGATAAAGATAAAACCAAAGTTCTGCCCGACAAAAAGTTCTATAAAATTTTTACTGATTCTGCCGAAGAAATAGTAAATGATCCGGAAATAGATATCGTAGTAGAGACCATAGGCGGTTTTGAGCCGGCAAAAAGTTTGATTATACAAGCCCTTGGGTCAGGAAAACACGTGGTTACTGCCAACAAAGAAGTGATAACCAAAGCAGGATATGGAATTTTGAAGTTAGCCCGGGAAAATAAAGTTTATTTTCTTTTTGAGGCAAGTGTTGCCAGCGGCATCCCTATAATCGGGGCACTTTCCCACTCCCTTACTTCTTATAAATTAAAGGAGATAATAGGAATTTTAAATGGTACTACCAATTATATCCTCACCAAGATGAGTGAAGAGAGCAAAGATTATGAAGAAGCCTTAAAAGAGGCTCAGGAGAAGGGGTACGCCGAGGCCGATCCCGGTAAAGATATTGATGGGTTTGATTCCTTTAACAAGATATTTATTCTTTCTGCTATTGCCTTCAGGGCAAAGATTAACCCGGATGATATCTATTATGAGGGAATAAGGAATATTACCAAACTGGATATTGAATATGCTCGAGAGTTAGGTTATACTGTTAAACTCCTGGCTTTGGCCCGTAATACAGGTACGGATTTAGACATAAGGGTTCATCCGGCATTAATACCCCAAAGGCATACTTTAGCTAATATCGGTGGTGCCTACAATGGTATTCTGGTTCGGGGAGGGGATTTTGGAGACTTAACTTTTTCCGGTCTGGGAGCCGGGGCTTTGCCTGCGGGAAGCATGATAGTTAGTGATATAGTAGAGATAATCAAAAATTATGATAATTACCACAACCAGTATAATTGTTTTGAAAAGAAGAAGATCAGGGATTTCAGCCAAACTCATTCTCCTTATTATTTAAGGATCAGGGTAAAAGATAGGCCCGGGGTACTGGCGGAGATTGCCGGTGTTTTCGCTCGGAAAAAAGTAAGCTTTCTTTCGGTCATACAAAAGGGAGATGTCGGAGAAGTAGCAGATATTGTTTTTTTAACCCATCAGGCCAAAGAAGGCAATGTCCAGGAGGCTTTAAAGGAAGTTGCCCGCTTGGAATGCGTAGAAAAAATATGCAGTGCCATCAGAGTGGTGGAAATATAAATTAGCGTAGAGCGTATAGCGTAGAGCGTACAGTAAAGAAAGAAGAAGTCAAGAGACAGTATTCGGGAGTCAGAAGATAAGATAGTATCGAGTATATAGTATATAGTAAAGAAAACAAAAAGAGAAAAAAGTAGGGGCGTATTGCATACGCCCCAATAAGCTTAAACGGGGATTGCCACGCTCTGATAAATCAGAGCTCGCAATGACATAAAATAGAGTAAACTGACAATCGTTAACTGAAAAACCTGTTTTAAAACCAACGACTAGTTTAGAGGAGAGAAAATTTATGATAAAAATTAGAGTTCCGGCGACTACCGCTAACTTGGGTCCCGGTTTTGACTGCCTGGGTCTGGCTTTAAAATTGTATTTAAAGCTGGAGATAGAAGAGATAGAAAAAGGATTGGTTATTGAATACCAGGGAGAAGGAGCAGAAAAGTTTTCAGCCAAAAAGAAAGAGGATACCCTAATCTGGAAATCAACTGAACTTGTTTTAAAAAAGATAGGACAGGATAAATCTAAAAAGGGATTAAAGATAAGAGTGCTTAATGAAATACCTATTACCAGAGGATTAGGCAGTAGTGCATCAGCAATAATAGGGGGAATAGTGGGGGCAGCCAAATTCTATGATATTGATTTAACTAATCAGGAGATGCTTAAGTTGGCTCTCTCTTTAGAAGGGCATATGGACAATATTGTCCCGGCTCTAATCGGGGGACTTACCCTGGCTTACAAAACAAGCCGGGAGGAGATAAAGTGGACCAGGATTAAAACTCCGCTTGATTTACGAGTTGTGGTGGCGATACCGGATTTTACTTTAAGTACAGGAGAGATGAGAAAGGCTTTACCTCAAAAAATTGCTTTGTCTGAGGCGGTATTTAATTTAAGCAGGTCTGCTCTTTTGGTCAACGCCTTGCAAAATTCCGATTGGGATGTATTGGCTGAGGCCATGGAAGATAGACTGCATCAGCCTTATAGGACGCCCTTTATTCCGGGGATTGAAGATATGTTTTTAAAAATAAAAAAAACGGGCTTAGCCGGTGTTGCCCTAAGCGGCTCCGGACCCTCGGTAATTTCTTTAACCAAAGTGGGCTCGGAGGAAGCAATAAGCAAAATAATGAAAGACACTTTTTTAAATGCAGGGATAATTTGCCGGGTCTTAGTTTTGGAAGCAGACCTAGACGGAACCAAATTAATAGCGTATAGCGTTTAGCGTACAGCGTATAGAAACACAGTAATAAGTAATTTGTAATGAGTAATAAGATTATGTTTCTGAATTTGCAAAACAGATTACTTGCTACATGTAACACATTACACAATTTACTGGCTAACCGGTTAACTGGATAACTGAATTAATCGGTCAGTCAGTTAATCGGCAAATTGGGCAATCGGTCAATCGGTCAATTTTTTAGAGGAGTGAATCTTTTACTGATGAATAAAATTATAGTGCAAAAATACGGAGGAAGCTCGGTAGCAAATATCGAGCGGATAAAAAAAATAGCCGAGAAAGTAGCAGAAAGAGCAAAAGAGGGGAGCAGAGTGGTGGTAGTAGTTTCAGCTATGGGGAAAACTACCGATGAATTAATCAAGATGGCCGGCCAAATTACCTCCTCTCCCAATGAGCGAGAATTAGATATGCTAATTTCTACCGGCGAACAAGTTTCCATAGCCTTGCTAACTATGGCTATTCACTCCCTGGGTTGGGAAGCCATTTCTTTTACCGGAATGCAGGCTGGGATTGTTACCAATGCAGTTCATACCAAGGCAAAGGTTACTGCTGTGAACCATAAGAAGATAAAATTAGCTTTAGAGAAAGGTAAAATAATTATTGTGGCCGGCTTTCAGGGTATTGATGCTAATGGTGATATTACTACTTTGGGTAGAGGAGGGTCAGATACTACCGCTATCGCCCTGGCCGCCCAACTGGAGGCAGACGGATGTGAAATTTATACTGATGTTGATGGAGTTTACACTGCTGACCCGCGAATTGTCCGCACAGCCCGTCGAATTCCGGTAATTTCCTATGATGAAATGGCCGAGATGGCCAGTTTGGGGGCAAGAGTGATGCACTACAGGGCTATAGATTTAGCCAGAAATTATAAAGTAAAGATTATAGTTAAATCATCTTTTGTTCCGGGAGAGGGTACGCTTATAAAGGAGGTAGACTCAATGTTAGAAAAAGTAATCGTAAGGGGAGTAACCCAGGAGACCAATGTAGGTAAAATTGTAGTCCAGGGGGTTCCGGATGTTCCCGGTGTAGCTTATAAATTATTTAAAGCCTTAGCCGAAGAAGAGATAATTGTAGATATGATTATACAAAGTTCTCATCGTAATGAAATTAATGACATAGCCTTTACCGTTGCTCTAAGTGATTTTAATAAAACTATCAAAATCACTGAGCAGTTAGCAGAAAAGATCGGAGCTGAAGGAGTAATATCAGAACCGGAAGTAGCCAAAGTATCCATCGTGGGAGCAGGCATTACCAGCGACCCGGCTATAGCCGCCCGGATGTTCGGTGCCTTGGCCAAAGAAGGGATAAATATAGATATGATCAGCACTTCCGGAATCAGAATATCCTGTCTGATCAGCGCTTCCCACATAGAAGATGCGGTAAAAGCAATCCATAAAGAATTTAATTTAGATAAAGCAGGTGAAGAACAATGAAAAAATATAATATAGCCGTCGTGGGAGCTACCGGAGCGGTAGGGGAAGAGATGAGATTAGTGTTAGAAGAGAGAAAATTTCCGGTGGATAAATTAAGCCTCTTCGCTTCTATCCGTTCAGCAGGCAGAGTATATAAATTTAACGGAGAAAAAATTACCGTCCGGGAGTTAAAGGAAGATTCCTTTTCCGGGATTGATATTGCCCTTTTTTCAGCGGGCGATAAAGTAAGTGCCCATTTTGCCCCCCTGGCAGTCCGGCAGGGGACGATAGTGATAGATAATTGTAAATACTTCCGTATGGACCCCGAGGTTCCTCTGGTAGTTCCGGAAGTGAATCCTGATGATCTGAAATGGCATAAGGGTTTAATTGCCAATCCCAACTGTTCTACCATTCAGATGGTGGTGGCTTTAAAACCTATCTATGATGAAGTGGGGATAGAAAGAGTTGTTGTAGCTACTTATC
>DAOUWX010000307.1 GCA_030666935.1 Atribacterota bacterium
TGGCTGCCCTTATTGTCCTTCCAGTATAAAAGACATCATCAACCAGTACTATTTTTTTCTGAGAAACATCAAAAGGTATTTCTGTTTCAAGCACCAATGGTCGGCGGGCAACTAAGGATAAATCATCCCGATAAAGGGTTATATCTAAGGTTCCTACTGGAATTTCTTTTTTTTCTATCTTAAAAATCTCCTTAGCTAATCTTTTAGCCAGAAAAACTCCCCTGGTCCTTATCCCAATAAGGGCAAGATTACTTACCCCCTTATTTTTTTCTACTATTTCATGGGCAATTCTTACCAGGGTCCTCCCAATTTCATTCTCCCCCATTACCATAGCCTTTTCCGGCATATCCACTTCTTCAAACCCCCTCTTCTACCTACTATATAATTTAAACAAAAACCCCCTTACAACCCATTTTGGTTGATAAGGGGGTAATGATTTTTCCTTACCAGCCTCACTGGACTGATATTAAAGGAAGTATTAAATTTGTTTTATTAATAAAAAACCTCTTATTAAATTAAACTAATAAGAGGATATGATTTTCTCTTTTTATCCCCTTATTAGTTTCTCTGAACTAATTTAAAAGGGTCACTTTTATTTTATTTTGTCTAATAATATACTAAAAGTTCGGTTCAGTCAAATATTTTTAATATAAAATTTCTTGACTAATTAATCACCTGTTTTAATAATATTTTTTAAGTACACCTTCTTAAGATGATAAAGAATTTTTCTTTTCAATCTTTCTGGTTGCTATTAAATCTATATTATTGTCTAATAAATTTGGTGCCACCACCTGGCCAATCTCAACAGGAGCATACACTTTAATTCGGTGAGTAATTTCCCCAACTTTTTTTAAATATTTTTTAGGAATAGGAGAAAGAGTTTTCACGCTTACTAAAGAGAAATCTCCGTCCTCTACCAAAACAGAACCGGTGAATACTCTTAAGGGATTAGTAATTTCGTTTTTTACGTAGTCTTTTCCTTTAGGACACTCATCCCCTTTAATATTTTTAATATTTGTTCCTTCGTGTTCTACTTTTATTCGACAACCATTAGGGCAGATTATACAGATAAATTCTCTCTCCATTATTAAACCAACTTTACACTTAATGTTTTTATACCTTCTAATTCTGAAGAAGATAATTTTACTCTGACCATCTCTGCCGGATTTACTCGTCTTAGGAATTTTTTCTTGATTACTTTTTTACCATCTTCAAATACTAAAATCTTCTTTTCTCCTGGCTGATTCACCCGAAAAGAAAATGTAGTATCTTTCAGACTAATCATTTTTTGAGGAACTACATATCTTAAACCATTTCCTAATTCAACTTTAATCTCCCGCTCTTTAATCAACTTTCCTTCCAGGTATTCTGTTACTCCCTCAACTATATATTCGGCTTCTAAAGATACGTTATCCACGATATCGTGTACCTGCAGAACATTTCCACAGGCAAAGATACCCGGAATATTAGTTTGTCCTCTTTCGTCTACTTGTGGCCCTCCGGTTATATTGTCCAAAACTACACCTGCCTCACGAGAAAGCTCATTCTCCGGAATTAAACCTACAGATAAAAGTAGAGTATCACAGGCTATCTTTCTTTTGCTTCCCGGAATAATTCCTCCCCTTTTACCCAATTGGGCAATGGTAACTCCTGATAAGCGCCCATTCCCCTCTATATCCACTACGGTGTGGCTTAACAAAAGTGGGATATCAAAATCATACAGACATTGATTAATATTTCGGGGAAGGCCACTACTGTAAGGAAGTTTCTCTGCCACTGTTATTCCCTCTGCCCCTTCCAAGGTTAGGCGGCGAGCCATAATCAGACCGATATCTCCTGAGCCTAAGACTACTATTCTTTCTCCTACCGTATAATTCTTTAAATTAATCAGCTCTTGTGCTACTCCCGCTGTATAGATACCGGATGGGCGTGCTCCCGGTATACTTATAGCTCCCCGAGTTCGCTCACGGCAGCCCATAGCCAAAATAATTACCTTAGTTCGATAATGCTGCAATCCTCTATAATTTATTACGATTACTTCTTTTTGAGGAGTTAAACTTACCACCATACTATTTAATAAAAAGGGAATTTTTTTATCCACTACCTGGTCAACATATCTTTGAGCATATTCCGGACCGGCCAGGGAAGTATGAAATTTTTCCAGTCCAAATCCATCATGAATACACTGTTGTAATATGCCTCCTAAATAGTCTTCCCGTTCGATAATCAGAATATCCCCTATTCCTTTTTGCTTACAGGCAACTGCTGCGGCTAAACCAGCAGCTCCTCCTCCGATAATAATAACTTCTTTTTTTTGCATGGTTTACTAACCTCATTACTTCTATATCCTGTTAATAGATAAGAATTATTCCCCTTTAAAGTAATCTCTCTGGGAGTAAGATTAAAATTTTCCCTTAATATGTCTATAATTCTGGGAAGACAATATCCGCCCTGACATCTACCCATCATAGCCCGAGTGCGATATTTAATAGAAATTAGACTTCTTGCTCTCAAAGGATTATTAATTGCTTCTAATATTTCTTTTTTGGTAACCTTTTCGCAGCGACAGACTATCTCTCCGTAATCCGGGTCTTGTTTGATTAAGGTTTTCTTGGTCTCTTCATCCTGCTCTTCAAATCGTAAAATACCTTTTCTGAAAGGGTTAAATCTGGGGTTAGGGTTTAATCTTTCTTTTTTATTGATAATTTCTACTACTCTTTTAGCAATCGGCTGGGCAGCAGTTAA
>DAOUWX010000247.1 GCA_030666935.1 Atribacterota bacterium
AAAAGTTAACTAAATAAAAGTGGTAAGATTACGCTATAAATTAATAGGTTATAGCATACATACACTGGAATTCCTATCCCTGCCAAAAACTAATCTACTTAGATTTAGGCTGGTTTATTGATGAGGTCAAATGAATGAAGGTAAGTATTAAGCTGGAGGGGTATTTAAAGTACAAATACCCCTCTGATATCTTAGAACTAAACTATTCTAAACCGGTAACCGTTCACAAGGTCTTAGAAGATGCTAAAATTTCTTCTGCCGATATCTTTTTCATTAAAGCAGGAGATTTGATTGTAAAAGGAGATTATCTTCTAACTGAATCTAACGAGGTTAAACTATTTTCGATTATCGGAGGAGGATAAAGGGGGTAAAATTTTACAGCTTTTAAATTCACTTATTACCCGCCTTATTATTTGGAAAAATAAGGCGGGTAAATCAACCATAAGATTATTTTTATTTTTTTATAATTTCAAATTTTCTAATCTTTTAATTGCTTCTTCCAATCTTTTTTCATCAACAGTTAGGGCAATTCGCACATATCCTTCTCCGTATTCTCCGTAGCCAATTCCCGGGGTAACAATTATTCCTGTTTTTTCCAGTAGTAGATTAGAAAATTCCATAGAACTCATTTTGTTCAAAGTGGGAATCCAGATGTAAAAAGTAGCTTTAGTCGGCTTTAAGTTCCATCCTAATTTATTTAATCCGTTTATTACTACATTTCTTCTACCGGTATAAATTTTATTCATCTTCTCTATATTATCCTGAGGGCCGGTTAAGGCTTCTATCCCGGCTTGTTGTATGGCCTTGAATACACCCGAGTCGATATTAGTCTTAATAATAGAGAGAGCTGAGATAGCTTCTTTGTTTCCTACCGCAAAGCCAAGTCTCCAACCGGTCATATTATAAATTTTAGATAGAGAATGAAATTCTATTCCTACTTCTTTAGCCCCATCTACTTCTAGAAAGCTGTTAGCTTTATAATCATCGAAGGACATCTCAGAATAAGCAAAATCATGACAAACCAAGATATCATATTTTTGAGCAAATTTTACTACTTTTTTAAAAAAATCTTTATCGGCTACTGCTGCAGTAGGGTTGTTAGGGTAGTTGATAAACAATAATTTAGCTTTTTGCGCAATCTCTTCATCTATCTTTTCTAAATCAGGCATAAAATTATTTTCTTCTAATAAGGGCATGATATAAGGAAAACCATTGGCAAATAAAGTAGCTGTTTTATAAACAGGATAACCGGGGTCAGGTATAAGGCTAAAATCCCCCGGATCAATATAAGCCATAAAAATATGGGCTATTCCTTCCTTGGAACCGATGAGGGCCATTACTTCTTTATCCGGGTCTAAATCAACCCCAAATCTATTTTTATACCATAAGGCTACTGCCTGCCTGAATTCAGTTGTTCCCGCATAGGGTGGGTAATCATGTGTTTTAGGGTCTTTAACACTTTCTCTTAATTCTTCAATTATATTATTAGGAGTAGGTTGGTCAGGATCGCCTATACCCAGGTTAATAATATCCACTCCTCTTTTTATAGCTTCTTCTTTCTTCTTATCAATTTCTGCAAATAGATAAGGGGGGATAGTTTGAATTCTTTGCGCTATCTTCATCTGCAATTTCTCCTTGTTTATAATTTTATCATTATTTTGTTTTGATATTTTTTAAATTGATGAGCTTTAATTATTTTTAAATCTTTTTCTTCTCGTTTTCTGTTTTTTATAAAATAACTGGTCAATTAGTTAATTATAAATATATTTTACCTGACAATTACTAAACCAGTTAACCATGTAACTAACTAACTAACCAGCTAACCAAAGTCAATTGGTCAATTAAATACTCACTTCTCCCCTAAAAACCAATTCAGCAGGTCCGGTCATATATAGATGTCCATCATCAGCCCACTGGATATTTAAATCTCCGCCCGGTAGGTGAATTGTAGTTTTTCGATCGGTTTTCTTATTTAAAACACTGGCTACTAAAGCTGCACATGCTCCGGTACCGCAAGCTAAAGTTTCTCCCACTCCTCTTTCCCATACTCTAAAATTTATTTCTTTTCTGTTTAAAATATGAATAAATTCTACATTAGTTTTTTCGGGGAAGAAAGGGTGATTTTCAATTTTTGGGCCAATTTCATCTACCGGTATAGATTGTACATCATTGACAAAGATTATACAATGTGGATTTCCCATGGAAACACAGGTGATTTTAAAAGTCTGCTCGGGATTTATCTTCAATGCTTCATCCACAACTGCGGTGGTGTCTTCACCGCTCATAGGAATTTCTCTTCTTCTTAATTTGGGGACGCCTATGTTTACTTTGACGCCCAAAATATTATTATTTGAAATTGTTAATTCTGGAATTATTATCCCTGCTAAGGTCTCCACTTTAAACTTGTTTTTAGAAACTAATTTGTTTTCATAGGCATATTTAGCAAAACACCTGATGCCGTTCCCGCACATCTGGGCTTCGCTGCCATCGGAATTAAAAATTCTCATTCTTAAGTCAGCTTTAGATGAGGACAAGATAAGCATTAACTCATCCGCGCCTATTCCAAAGTTACGATCACAAAGTTTTTTTGCCAAATAAGAGAGGAATGAAGAATCACCTAAGGATTTATTTAGACAATCTATTAAAACAAAATCATTTCCCAATCCGTGCATTTTAACAAAATCTATTTTCATAACAATATTTTCCTTTTCTAGCGTATAGCGTACAGTAATTTAGAATCGTATTGCTTGTTGTATTGACTGGTAGACCGGAAGACCGGGCGACCGGTAGACTGGCAAGCCAGGAAACTAATTAACCAACTAACTCTTTTCCTATATATTCAGCACATCTTTCATTTCGTAAAAGCCAGCAGATTTACTCTCCATAAACTTTATGGCCTGGATCGTTCCATAAGCAAAAGTATCCCGACTGTGAGCTTTATGAATTAATTCTAATCTTTCGCCCAGGGCGGTGAACATCACCGTATGTTCACCGGTAATATCCCCGCTTCGAATCGAATGGATACCGATTTCTCCTTTTTTCCTTTCTCCAATTATTCCTTCTCTGCCATAGATTGCTACCTCATCCAGATTCTCCCCTTTTGCTTTAGCAATTTCTTGAGCAAGTTTTTTTGCTGTGCCGCTAGGAGCATCTTTTTTAAAGCGATGATGAGATTCGATTATTTCAATATCATAGCTATCCCCCAGAGAAACCGCTGTTTCTGCTGCAAGCTTAAAGAGAAGATTTACTCCCAAAGACATATTTGGAGAGAAGAGAAAAGGTATATTTTGAGATAAA
>DAOUWX010000079.1 GCA_030666935.1 Atribacterota bacterium
ATAATTCATACCATCCTTAGTGATAACTTGTATCCATTCAATATAATGCTTGTCTTCCATTGGGTGAGCAACATCGCCAACTTTAATTTTTACTGAATCCGATTGTTCTTCAACTACGGGTAAATGTTTTTCCCGAGCGCCATCCTCTGTTTCTGCGGTAAATAAAGTCATAGGTTGATTGCAGCAAGTTAACTCTCCTACACCTTTATGTAATACTTCCACCATATTGCCACAAGCTTCACATTTATATATTTGATTTTGTTCTGTCATATTTGTTATTTAATACTCTTCACATTTAACTTGATAATAAGCCTCGGGATGATCACATGACGGACAAATTTCAGGCGCATCAGTGCCAAAATGCACATATCCGCATTCCCGACACACCCACATAACTTCTTTGCCTTTTTTGAAAACCGTACCAGCCTTCAATTGATCCAATAATTTTTGATATCTTTCTTCATGATGCTCTTCTGCCACCGCTATTGCCCGCAACCTGGCAGCAATTTTAGCTAGCCCCTCTTCTTCAGCCACCTTGGCAAACTCTGGATACATTTCAATGTTTTCATAATTTTCACCTTTGATTGCCGCAATTAGATTTTCTTTGGTGTCTCCATAAGTTATCGGCGCTGCCGCTTCCACCACGATCTCATCCTTGTTATCACTATTTACTTTCAATTCCTGAATGTGTTCAAATAATCTTTTAGCATGCTCTTTTTCCTGCTCAGCTGTCTCCATAAAAACTCCCGCGATTTGCTCATAACCTTCTTTTTTAGCAACTTTAGCATAAAAAGAATAACGATTACGCGCTTGAGACTCGCCAATGTAAGCCTTAGTTAAATTTTCCAATGTTTTTTGCATAAATTTATTTATTAATAATTATTTATTGCATTTATTACAAACACCATGATAATAAACTTGGCTGCTGGTAATTTTACCAAATTTACATTGATGTTTATTTATTTTATTATTTTCAAAAATATCAAAAATTTTATTGCATTTATCACAAATAAAATGTGAATGGGGTTTTAAATCCCCATCATAACGATTGGTAACGGAATTAATTTCGTGAATATCCCCTTTGGCTTTAAAATTCTTTAAAATCCGATAAACTGTACCTTGACTGATATTTGGCAATGTTTTCCTAACTTCCAAATAAACTTGCTTAGCCGTCGGGTGAGTCTTAACACTTTGTAAATATTTTCTAATTGTCTTTTTTTGAACAGTATTTCGTTTCATTTATTATTGATAATCATTACTATTAATAATAAAGTAATATTATCACCATGTCAAATAATACACCGTGTCATCTCACGAACGCGGAATATCTAGCTACGAGAGGCAGGTTAATTGACATAAACTAATATCTTTAATAAGATAAACAACTAATTGTAAATTAACAAAATATTTTTACCAACCGAAAGGATAAGATATGAGTATACACATTAATTCTAAAAAAGATGAAATTGCGGAAACAGTCTTAATGCCTGGCGACCCAAAACGAGCCAAATGGATTGCTGAAAATTTTCTAAATAATGCAGAACTAGTTAACACCGTAAGAGGCAATCACGGTTACACTGGTATAACACCTCAAGGTGAAAGAATCACTATTCAAGCTTCAAATATGGGCATGCCAACATTAAGTATTTATGCAGAAGAATTGATAACCAAATATGGTGTTAAATGCTTAATGCGACTGGGTAGTTGCGGCGCGCTAAATGCAGAAACAAAATTACGCCAAATTTTTTTGGCAATATCATCAGGATCTGACTCGGCTTTAAATTTTAAACATTTTGGCCTGACGACTTATGCTCCAACCGCAAATTTTGAACTTCTATTACAAGCTTATCAAGCCGCAAAAAAACTAGGCATCTCTGTAGAAGTTGGCACCAATTTTGCTACTGATGATTTTTATGACCTAACCGACCAATGGAAAGTATTTGCTGAATTTGGAGTAAAAACTATCGAAATGGAAAGCGCTGCTCTATACACAATAGCAGCCCGGTACAAAATTCAGGCTTTAAGTATCAATACAGTCAGTGATAATTTAGTTACTGGTGAAAAATTATCATCAGATGAACGAGAAAAAACATTTACTGATATGGTAAAAATAGCCTTGGCTATGTAAATTCGAAATAGGTAGTCCAGTGATGGATTGCCTATTTTTTAATTTGCTTGACTTCCCAGTCAATATAATCTTAAATTAGGAAGAATGTATCATTAAAATCTAAATAACAAATCAACAATTCTTAACCAAAGGAGTGTTTATATGAAGGATCTTATTTCTATGCGGGATTTAAGTAAAAAACAAATACTTAAAATCCTTGAGGTGGCAAAAGAATACAAAATTGATCCTTATCTTACAAGAATCGATAGAGAAGGTATTATTCTTTTATTTCTGGAACCATCGACTCGTACTAGCGGAAGTTTTATAGCTGCTGCTAAACAATGTGGCGCTTGGACTATAGAAATATCTGGACAAGAAGGTACATCTTTTGTCAAAGGCGAATCCATAGCCGATACCCTAAAAATGTATAGCGGTTATAGAGCTAAAGTAGTGGTTATTCGCACTAAGATTGAAGGTTTTCATCGCAGTGCTGCTGCTCAAACAACTATGTCTATCATCAATGCTGGTGATGGCGCCAATCAACACCCTAGCCAAACCCTGCTTGACCTTTTCTCAATCCAAGAAACACAAGAAAGGTTAAGTGATTTAAAAATAGCATTTGTTGGCGATTTGAAATTTGGCCGCACAGTCAAATCATTATCTATGGGTCTAGCTCATTTCAATCCGGAATTATTTTTTGTCTCCCCTGACTCATTAAAAATAACTAATAATGTCAAATTTTATCTGAAGGAAAAAAAGATTCCTTTTTCTGAACACAGTAAAATGGAAGAAATAATTGAAGAAGTAAACATTCTCTATATGACCAGGATCCAGAAAGAACGTTTTCCAGATCCTGAAGATTATCATAAAGTCAAAGACGCTTTTCGATTAACAGCGGAATATTTAAAACAATTTAGTTTGAAAAAAAACTTCAAAATTCTTCATCCGCTCCCTCGGATAAATGAAATTGACACCAGTGTTGATACCACGCCTTACGCACATTATTTTGAACAGGCTGAAAACGGACTTCATACCAGAAAAGCAATTTATGATTTATTTATTAATAGGGAGATATAAAATGACCAAAGAAATAAAAGTTAAGGCATTAAAAGAAGGTAGCGTCCTTGATCATATTCCTCCAAAAAAAAGTATGGAAGTGTTAAAAATACTTAATTTACTCAAAGTAGCTAAAGAAAATACCATAATTCCAGCTATAAATTTGCCCAGTAAAAAACTGGGTAAAAAAGATATAATCAAAATTGAAAATGTTTTCTTAACAGCTAAAGATTTAGAGGTGTTGTGGTTTATCGCTCCAGGAGCTTCAGTATCTATCATTAAAAATGGTGAGGTTGTGAAAAAAATACCAATCCGTTGTCCAGAAAAAATTGTTTCGATTTTAGAATGTCCCAACGAGGACTGTATTACTAATCACGGTCCGCAAGAAACAAAATTTACAATGTATAAAGACAAAAATTGTTTATGTGAATTTTGTGAAAGGATATTCCCTTTGGAAGAATTAAAAATAAAATACAACTCTCAATAAGTGAGAAGAAACCCCCGCAACTAACGGGGGTTTTTTATGTACGTAATTAAATAAGTATTTAAATACCTATTTAATTTACAAAATTTATAAAAAATTATTGTGAAAGTAAAGAATTTTTAATTTGATCTATATTCTTACGATACTCATCTTCTGGCATTCGTGGTCGATTTTGGTATCTATCTTTATCTCCCAAAACATCAAATGGGTCTACTGCCTCATCTTCACTACGTCCATAAAAATGAAAATGCATATGTGGTACATGCTGTCCAGCAACCCGACCATCATTAGCAAAAAAATTATATCCTGTTATGCCATAAATATCCTTAAATGATAAAAATAATTTCTTTACTATTGAGAACATATCTTTAATTTCATCATCAGAAAGATCTTGAATGTGTTCCACGCATCTCACTGGCATAATCATTACATTAGCAGAAATAATAGGCTTACGCGGATATAAAACCCTGACAGAGCCACTTACAACAATCTCCTGCTTAGCAATAGTTTCTGGGTCGCAAAATGAACATGTATTTATCATTGTTTTTATATTAAATAGTTATTATATGGGTAGTTTACAACAATTCTTTAAAAAAAGAAAACCCCATTTTATTGGGGTTTTGCTCTTTGTTATGCTTATCCAAATGGTAATATAAAAAAACTACAATAATCTCACCTCGTTTTTTTACCAATAAAGCAAGTCATCAAGTAATCAATGGATATCCTCTGGAATCAATTCAAATTGAACCTGAAACCGGCAAATATATCTCTGAGATGTCACCAGTAGAACAAGACATATTCTGGCAAAAAGCTATTGGTCAAAAACTCTGCGATTTTATCCAAAACCTAACATAATATTGACCTAAAAATGCCCTCACGCTTAAAGGGCATTTTCTATTTTGGCTCTAATTTCTCGTCCTTCTAGAAATAAAAACAACGCTACTTAAAAAGTAACGTGGTCTTTATGGCTCCGAGTAGTCAATGACGTTAGAACCCATTTTCGAAATACAAATGAGCACTTCTATATTCCTAACTTAACTCTAGAACACGTCGCTCTAAAATAGATATTATTTTTTTTATTTGTCTTCTTTTAGCATTATTTTCTAATTCATCTTCAATTTTACTATCTGAAGGAAACATCTTCCATACCTCAAACATAAATCTATCAATATCTATTGGCTGAATTACAGAATACATAATGGCTTCTGAGTCTTCTCTTAATCTTAAGTTTCCATTCCAAAGTTCATGTTGAAAATTATCTCTCCATCTTAATAGTTCTCTAAATAGTTGGTCTTTATGAGGAAGACCTATTACATTATGATTTTCTGGGTCAATTTTTGGTGGTAAGTTTGTAAGGTATTTTTGATAATATTTTGGTTCAAAATCATATATTTTTAAACCAACGTCTATAAACACTTCGTCCCACTTATTTCTTAACGCAAGTATACCTAAATAACATGCTTTCTCTAAAATCCGAGGTTCATCATATCCATAGCCACTAGTAGTTTTTTTCAAAGCCTCTTCTGTGATTGAATAAAGGCAACTAATACAATCTTTTACAAGTTCTTTATCTTTAATTTTTTCAGCAACAAGTATACCTGTCTTCGCTACACTATCTACTAATTCATTAAAATGGTTCGAACCTCCATCAAACTTCTCTGAATAATACACGAACCAATAAGGAAGGTGCATATTCCATCCTAAACGTTTTATTAACTCAACTCTCTCACCCTTAAACTCTTCATTATTAATTAAATCAATTATTAGATTATTAATATTAAATAAAAGTCGTCCGATACTATCAATTAAAGTGCTGTCACAATTCTTTAAATCTTCAGATAACTTCCTCAAACTAGAATTAACTTCATGGAAAAACTCGACAATGTCACCTCGGCAATTATTCTTCTCATCTTCTGTAAATACTGAATATCTACTCATTATTACTGTAATCAAAGTATAAAGTTCATCATACCCCTTACTTAAACTAAAACTAGAGGTAATACCTCCCGGGTATAATCCCGCCCCGATAAAGGTATTCATATAATTTGATATAGTTGCTATATTTTTTAAAGCATCATTATAATAATGTCTCCTCACAATTTTTGTACTATCAAAAACTGAACCTATAATACGCAAATAAGCTGAGGTACAACTATCCACGATAACTCCTTGTTTTTCTTGAAGACCAAATATAGCAATTTTAAATATCTTTTCCTGAAGTCCATGTAAAATTGGGCCATAGCCTTTCCTTGCTGCAATAACAGCTATATCACTAAGAACTCTAGAACCCTGATATACCACTTCTATATTTTTCGCTCTCTGTCCGTTTTCAATAAAATAGTTTAAATAACCAACAAGGTGTTCTAAAATGGGATTTTCATTTCTTTGACCTACAAAGTTTATGTCTTGAGATTTTATAGCAAGAGCCCTATAAACATCAATAATATAAGTAGCAATTTCGTCTTTACCTTCTTTTATAAACTTTTCACCAGCTTTATTAAGCCGCTCAAAATTATGCGTTAAAAAAGTTTGACTATCACTCTCTCTTGCAAGTAAAGCAATACCAGATGGTACTGCGATCGAAGATGATTTTCTTGCTTCAAAAAATCTTTCCAAAATATTATATATAGCCGTAAAACCTCTTTTAGTTGTACCAATTTCTTGTTTGTCAGCTAGTTTTATTGATATCTCTACCAAGTTTTCCAATTGTCGGTCAATATTAGATATAAAAGGTTGTAAAAAACGATTATAAGCGGTTGCTAGAGCCATCTCATTGGTAACAGAATCATCCTTAGCTTGAATAATACCCGCCATTCTACCAGCATCATATTGCAATCTTTTTAAAAAACGAGTGCCCTCTTTCTCTAAAAATAAAATAGATTTTGAGGGATTTATTTTTTGACGAACATTCTTATATTGCCAATCTATTAGAGCAAATACTACACCTACAAAAACCAAAGACCAAAAAACAACAAAAGAGGACATTTCTTGCGTAATACTAGACAAACTTCCTATAAAAAGTCCACCCCCGAACAGAATAATAGTAATAATAATAACTGTAAAATATACAAACTTTTCTTTCCAGTCATGAATGTATACCTCCAAATATTGCGATGAGTATAGGTCTGAAGCATTTTGAAGTAAAAATATTGAAATAGTAAACACAATTGCCATTGTTCCTCCTGCCATTACACCGGCTGATACAAGATAATTACTTAATATATCTTGCGTAAAATTATTACCACTAAAACGATTTACGATATATCCAATAATAATAGCAACTAAAACAAAAGTCACCTGTCTAATTAAGTCAAAATGTTTTTTAAAAAATACTACCAACCTTCTACATCTATTAAGATATAACCATATAGTTAATCTATAACTATATACTAAATACTTAAGACATCCATGCTTCCACTCTTTTATTTCTTTCAGTAATTTTTTCATATTTTTCCATTATACTTTCCTTGTTCCACGACAATAAGGAAAACGTGAGCAACCATAGAACTTGCCATACTTTCCCGTTCTTAAAATCATCTTAGAGCTACAACGTGGACAATCTTTATCAGTAAGGACCGGAGCCGGCCTATCAATAGTACTCGATGAGTATATTCTTTTCCCCTTACAATCCCTACAAAATCGACCGTATCCAGTAATTAAAGAGTTGTCCTTAAAATCATTTATAGACTTAACATCTTTACACTTGGGGCATTCCTTCATGTCGCCATTTTGTAAACCTTCAATTGTCTCGTGTATATTGGTCAAAAGAGAGCTTGCACTTTCTCTGTCCTTTAAGAGACGACCAATCCTTTCATTAAATGTTTCAATTGGTTTTTCTCCTGAATTAAACTTGTTAATTCTTAAGAACTTATAACCGTAACCCTCTAAAACCTTCTGCCTATAGACATCATCTGATGAGTAATAACTCTCGTAATTAAACTCATTTACCTCATCTATATCTTGGAAATGTTCACGGAAACCGTCATACTCAATGATAATTTTGTGTTCCTGATGTTGTTCATCTCTATAAACAAGTAAAAAATCAACTTTATATTCTGGGTGTGTGTATGTGCGGTCCAATTGTTTAAGGTATTTACCAATTTCAAATTGAGGAATAAACTCAATGTTATCTTTATGTTTTTTCCAAAACTTCGTTTGATAAAACCAATTCATTACCTCTGGTTCCATTTTTGATTTTACGTCAACTTCTGCTACGTCACGCTCCTTTTTGGCTTCCTCTAAAACATGTTGATAGTGGCGTAGTGCCTCTCCAATAGAGCCGTTATAATCATCAAGCTGCTTACTTAATATAAAGTG
>DAOUWX010000419.1 GCA_030666935.1 Atribacterota bacterium
TAGATATAGTTGAACTTATAATGGCTTTTGAAGAAGAATTTGATATAGAAATTCCAGACGAAGATGCGGAAAAAATGAAGACTATTGGAGATGCGGTTAAATATTTAAGCAAATAAGAATATAAATATAAAATATACATAAGTATTTTTATATTTTATTTTTTAGAAAATACGTATTGGGAATATTGTTAATAAATTAAGATTAATGTCTATTTAATTAAGGGTCGGAGAGTTATCCGACCCTTAATTAAATAGGAAGTTCACTAAAAATAATTATTTAGTGAAGGTGGTGAACAAAATAATGAATAATAGAGTGGTAATTACCGGTTTGGGTCCGGTTACTCCCATAGGAACTGGAAAAAATATATTTTGGCAATCCTTAATTCATGGAAAATGTGGCATCGATAGGATAAGTTATTTCGATACCGAAGAGTATCCTACTAAGATAGCAGCAGAACTCAAAGATTTTGATTATACAAATTACATATCTGCCAAAGAAGCAAAAAGAATGGATAGAAGCACTCGATTTTCAATAATTGCTGCTATGTTGGCACTTGAGGATTCGAAATTGCAAATTACTGAAAAGGATTTTTATTCAACGGGAGTTATAATTGGTTCAGGTATAGGCGGTATAGGAACATTTGAAAAACAACATAAAATATTATTAGAAAAGGGGCCTAAAAGAGTAAGCCCATTTTTTATACCCATGATGATTTCTAATATATCCGCAGGGGAAATAGCTATTAAGATCGGAGCAAAAGGACCTAATGGTGTTATTACTACTGCTTGTGCATCATCTACTCATGCTCTTGGAGTAGCCTTAAAACTTTTACAGCGAGGAGATGCTCAGATAATTATTAGTGGAGGTACAGAGGCTGCAATTTCACCTATGGCCTTAGCTGGATTTTGTAAAATGAGAGCCTTATCTACTCAAAATGACCATCCCAAAAATGCTTCCAAGCCTTTTGATAGGGAGAGAGACGGATTTATTATAGGAGAAGGTGCCGGAATATTAATCCTGGAAACTTTACAACACGCAAAAGAGAGAAATGCTGATATTTATGCTGAAATATTTGGTTTTGGAATGACTGCTGATGCCTATCATATTACTGCTCCCGCACCTGAAGGAGAAGCGGCTGCTAAGGCGATTGAAATTGCCTTAAAAGATGCAAAAATTAAAGCTTCCCAGATAGATTATATCAACGCCCATGGAACTTCTACTCCTTTAAATGACAAATTAGAAACCTTAGCTATAAAAAGAGTGTTTGGCGATCATGCCTATGATTTAAAGATAAGTTCGAATAAATCGATGACCGGTCATCTGTTGGGAGCAAGCGGTGGAATGGAAGCAATTTCTACTGCCCTTACTATAAAAAACGATATTATCACTCCTACCATAAACTACAACTCACCTGATCCGGAGTGTGACTTAGATTATGTCCCAAATAAACACGAAAAAAAAATAGTTAATTATGCTATTTCAAATTCATTTGGCTTTGGCGGACATAATGGGGTAATTGTTTTAGGCAAATATCATAATTAGTATCGAGTATCAAGTATCGAGTATCAAGTATCGAGTATATAGTATTTAGTATAGTGAAAAACTAAAAGCGCAAAACGCAAAACCATAGCTCAAAATTTAAAGTTTACAGAAAAGGTTTTGAGTTTTGAATTATGGTTTTTCGCTTTTAGTTTTAA
>DAOUWX010000268.1 GCA_030666935.1 Atribacterota bacterium
TTGGTCTATACCAGTTCAATCCATGCCCTTTCCGAGCCGGCACCGGGGATTGTAATTGACGAATCGCGGGAATTTAATCCGGAAAACGTACTGGGAGAATATTCCAAGTCAAAAGCTCTGGGCACATTGGAAGTGCTTAAGGGGATTGAAAAAGGGCTAGATGCGGTTATTTTGTGCCCGTCGGGGATTATAGGCCCACATGATTACCGTATATCGGAAATGGGGAAACTGATTGTTGATTTTGTTAAAGGAAAAGTAAAAGCCTGTGTCAGCGGGGCGTATGATTTTGTTGATGTACGGGATGTGGCTGAAGGGCTAATTTTAGCCTGTGAGAAAGGCAGGAAAGGAGAATGTTATATCTTGTCCGGACAACAGATAAGTGTTCGGCAATTATTAAAGTTTTTAGAGGGAATTAGCGGGGTAAAAGCACCTTTGTTTAAAATACCTCACCAGGCGGCAAGGGCGGCTGGATTTTTTAATGCCTTATATTGCAATTTGATGAAAATCAAACCTCTTTTTACCCCTTTTTCCATTGACGTTTTAGCCAGTAATTCTCTGGTTTCCTATCAGAAAGCGAAGAATGAGCTTGGTTATTCGCCCCGTTCTACTTCCGATTCAACAAAAGACACTGTCCGGTGGTTCAAGCACAAAGGAATTGTATAAAACCCTTGTAACGGGATTGCTATCTATCATGGTTTTGGAAAGAATAGGACATGAGCGGGGAGGAAAGTTGTTTGGCATAATTTAACATAATTAAATTTATTTTGACGAAAGCCCGAATTTATTCTATTATTCGGGTTTTTTAATTAAAAAGAAGGATAGACAGGAGGAGATATAGAATATATAATTGAAGTTATTAAAGTTAGGATAAAAATAGAAATTAAAATGCTCAAAATAAAAAAGATGGAGAGAGGGTAAAATATGCCGGATAGATTAAATCTCCAAAAAATATTTTCTGCACCGGAGGTTAAACATGGTTTATCTCTTTTTAATGCAGATGAGATTAATGCTGTTGAAAGATTAATAATCGAGCAAGAAGGAAAATATTTTATAAAATGTCAAATTAAAAATAGAAATAAAATAACTAAACCGGAAGAAATAATTAGACAGCTCTGGATTTACCGACTAATTAATGAATATAATTATCCCAAAAAACTAATTGGTGTTAAGAAAAATGTTTATTTTGATTCTCAAATTGGGTCTCAAGCCGTAGATATTGTAATTTTTCAGAAAGATTTAAAACATTATCATATCTTATTTGAAATAAAAAGACCTTATCGAACTGCCGGGTTAGGACAGCTTAAAAGTTACTGTAATACGGAAGGAGCTCCTATTGGTATCTGGTCAAATGGGGATGAAATAATAAGGCTCCACAGAGAGGAACCCAATTTATTTGTAGAAATCCCTCGAATCCCTAAAATATCGGAAACACTTGGAGATATATTAACTGAAAGATGGTCTTTTAAATGGTTAGAAGAATATAATGAGCTAAAACAAGGCAAAAACACGCTTAATAAAATTTTATTAGATCTTGAAGAACTGGTTTTAAGAGATGCCGGGGTTAAGGTTTTTGATGAAATTTTTAAATTGATTTATGCTAAACTCTATGATGAGTGGAATGGAATAAATAATCCTGATTATCAATTAGAATTTTTTGCCGGAGATAGAAGTCCGGAACAAGTAAAAAAAGCTATTACTATTCTCCTGGAAGGGGCTAAAAGAAACTGGGCAGGAATATTTGATTCTGCGGATAAGATAGAACTCAGGGATACACATTTGAAAGTTTGTGTATCATTTTTGGAAAAAATAAAATTGTTTAATTCAAATTTACGAGTAATTGATGAAGCTTTCAAATATCTAATTCCCGAGGAGTCTAAGAAGAAAGAAGGACAATTCTTTACCCCAAGACTTATTCAGGATATGGTTGTAAAAATGTTAAACCCTAAAGCTCACGAATTTGTTATTGATCCGGACTGTGGTTCAGCGGGTTTTCTACTGCATTCTGTTAAGTGGGTTGCCGGTGGTGTGGTTACCGGTAAAGGGCTTCCTATAGCGGCGAAGAATTTTACACAAAATAATATATACGGAATAGATTTTACCAAAGAAGCTATAAAAATTGCCAAAGCTATTAACCTCATAGTGGGAAATAATAAATCCCATATATTCGGCGGAGATTCACATAGTGATTCATTAAACCCTTTGCTATGGAGCGATGAAATAAAAGCAGCTTTAAGGCCGAGGCTTCTGAGATTTCCTGAAAACCCGGAGAAAGATAGAGAAAATCAAAACAGGTTTTTATATTTTGATTTTGACCTTCTTATGACCAATCCGCTTTTTACTGGCAAAGTGAAGGAAAGAGATGTTTTAAGGCTTTACCAATTGGCAGTGAAAAATAGTAGATTAG
The DNA here is from genome assembly GCA_030666935.1 of Atribacterota bacterium. Classification (GTDB taxonomy): domain Bacteria; phylum Atribacterota; class Phoenicimicrobiia; order Phoenicimicrobiales; family Phoenicimicrobiaceae; genus Sediminicultor. The sequence continues at coordinate 2,405 of DAOUWX010000268.1, forward strand.
TAAAACAGATAGATCGACACATCCTTTTCCTGGATCGTTCATTACAGTTTATAAGACCTGGTGGCAGAATGGCAATTGTTTTACCCCAAGTCTTGTTAAGTAGTGAAAGCGCCGAATATATCCGTAGATTCATTTTAGATAAAGCGAGAATTGTGGCGGTAGTAGGTTTACATAGAAATACCTTTAAACCTCACACCGGAATAAAAACAAGTATCTTGTTTTTACAAAAATATACCGATGAGGAAAAAAAGAAAATCCAGGGGATTAAAGTAAAATGTGAAGGAGAATGGTCCGAATTTGTAGAACGATTAAAGGAAGAATATCAGGATGTGGGTTGGGATAAATTATTGTCTGAGGAAGAACTAAACGAAGAATTAAAATCTTTCGTTGAGACATATTTTGAGGAGAGAGAGGAATTAGAAGAAGAAACAAGGAATAAATTAGAAGAAAAAATTGAAGGTTCGGAAATTGAAGAGAACGAAAAGCTGGAAAAAATCGAAAAAACTAAAAGTAAGAGATCACTCAAAGCTCTGACTGAATATGTCGACCTGGTAGAAGAAGTAAAAAAGTATTACCAAAATATAAGTTGGGATAAATTGTTGTGCGAGGGAGAGCTGTCTGAAGAACTAAAATCTTTTATTAATACCTATTTTGAAACAAGGAATAAATTAGAAGAAAA
>DAOUWX010000386.1 GCA_030666935.1 Atribacterota bacterium
ACAAAGGCCAGTCGTTTTTATCTAACAGACTTTAACTTTACAAGTATACCACAACTTTTAATTTTGTCAAATTTTTTTAACTAACAATTTATTTACTACCTTACTAAATTTTACACTAATTATTTCAACAAGATTGATGTTCTGTTCGGCTAATTATCTCATCCTGTAAGGCCTTGCTTAAGTTATTAAAATAATCGCTGTAGCCTGCTACCCGCACAATAAGATTTCTATATTTTTCAGGCTCTTTTTGAGCGGTTCTTAGGGTATCAGCACTAATTACATTAAATTGTATGTGATGCCCGCCTAATTTAAAATAGGCTCTGATCAAATGAGCAAGGCTGTCTATACCTTTTTCTCCCTCCAGTAATTGGGAGGTGAATTTTTGATTTAAAAGAGTCCCTCCTGTTTTTACCTGGTCCATCTTGGCTGCCGATTTGATAACTGCTGTGGGTCCCAAACGGTCTGCCCCCTGCACCGGGGAAATACCTTCGGATAACGGTTGTTTCTCTCTTCTCCTATCTGGTGTAGCCCACCACTGACCCAAAATAAATATGGCAGGTTGTAAGGTTTTTTAACTTGTAACTCGCAACCTGCAACTTGTAGCCTGTATTTTAATTGGCTAACCGGGTAACTAATATCCTGTACGCTATACTCGATACTATATTAAACAAGATGTGTACAAAAAGGGATTTTCCAAAGGATGTCCTGCAGATATCTGATTAATAAAAATTACAAGCGGGTTAAATGACTTAGCGGGCTGTGGGCTCGTGGATTATTTCGACTGATTCAGAACATATAATAGTAAACCTCTCTCAACGGTAATAACAGCTTTTTCCTGCTCGATTATATTGCTGATACCTCTGGTCTTATATCTTATTAGGCTTCCTGATTCGAGCGAATATTTACATCCCGTAATAGTAACTCCGATAACTTTTTCATCTAAGGGAATCAAAGAAAGCCCGGCACCAATTTTTTGAAGAAAAACTTTTTCTTTTTCTATTATCCCCATTTCCAGCCCTGGTTCCTTAATAAATGCCGTTATCCTATTTCTGAAAGCATATTCCAGGAGAGAGATATTGGCTAACTGCTGATCTAATCGCCCCCCTGCAAAGCCAATGATAATAATATTATCAAAACCTCTTTCCTGACAATATTGTAGTGCCAATTCACCGTCGGTTTCATCTTTTTCAACAGGGAGTTTTATAATTTTAGCTCCCAATTTTTCATAACGTTGATATTGTGCCTTGGTAAGTGAATCAAGATCACCTATAATCACATCGGGGAAAAAGCCTATATTCTCCAGAAATAAAGCACCGCCATCAGCGGCAATAAAGAATAAATCTTTCCCTTCGATTAGTTTTTTATATTCTTCCTTATCCCCTCTTAATTCTCCATTTAAGGCAACAACCGCTTTATTCGTTGACATAAATTATCCTCTCATCTTTGGTTTTCATCCTCACTAATTACCAGAATCTTTATTAATGGTATTATAATTATATAACTTAATAACAGTGATGGCAAAAGGTAACTGATATTATATATAGCTGAATATACCCATGGACTTTGACCTTCCGGAGCATACTGAGCAAAAAATATAACTCCGGAAAGGAAGTGGCTAATAAACCTTCCCAGTCCACCGGTAAATACGGCTAATAATAACCAGCTATATGTATTGCCCTTTGTCTTTAAATTAATCTTATTTGAGAATATTCCTGCTAATCCGACCAGCATATAAGCTAAAGGATAATCTAATACCAGTTGTGCTGGATGGATAATGAAGGGACCAAATGCTAATTGGACCAAACCATATACTGCTCCGGCCATCATACCCGGGCCGGCTCCCCAGCGTAAAGCAATAATTAAAATTGGCAGTATTTCAAGGCTAACCGATCCTCCCTGAGGCATCCTCCACAAAGGAATAAAATTCAAAATAGCAGCCATTGCCACTGCCATAC
>DAOUWX010000103.1 GCA_030666935.1 Atribacterota bacterium
ATCTAGTGATAAAATAATAATAAAAAGATTATTAGAAGAAATTAAAAAAGAGTAAATCCTGCACAATTTTTGTAATTTAGGGAATTTAAGCTCATTACTCATCACTCATTACTGTATTACTGTATTTTTTGTATTGAGAATAATTATGGGATATGTTATAATTTTTTGTAAATATTAATATAAAAATAACCTATTTCTATATTAATACATCTCATTTCATAGAATTTTTTGTAAACTATCTTATTAATTATTGAGAGGTGAGTTTTTTGATAGATAAGATTATTTTAGAAGTTAAAAAAACCGAATATGCTGCAGATAAGATTATCAATGATGCCAATGATAAAGCTGAAATAATTATTGATAATGCACACCAAGAATCCGAAAAACTTATTGAAAAACTAAAAGAAGAAGCTAAAACAGAAGGAAAGTTGATAATTGAAAAAGAAGAAAAATATGCCAGGTTAGAAGCAAATAATATTATAAAGGAAAGTAGAAGAACAAAAGAAGAGTTAAGTAAAAAAACATTAATTAAAATTAATGAAGCGGTAAAAATAGTAATTCAAAAAGTAGTGGAAGGTAAATAATGGCTGTTTGCAAAATAAAGAAAGTAAATATTTTTACGCATCTTGAATTAAAGGACGAAATTATTGAAGAACTCCAAAAAGCAGGATGTGTCCAAATAATAGATGTTACACCTAAATTAAAAAAATCGAACTTATCAGATTTTAATGAAATAAATAATACAGAAAGTATATCCGCATTACCAGAAGTAAAATATTGTATAGATTTCCTATCAAATTTTATAGATAAACTTAAAAAATCTGACAAACCGCTAACTACCACTAAAAACGTTTATGATTATAAAAAATTACCTTTATTATTTTCTCAATTTAGTTATAAAAAGATTTATAATAAGTGCAAAGAATTAAACGAAAACTTAAAAGAAATAAAAAATAGAGAAAATCATATTGTAAAAATTCAAGAACAATTAAAAGAATGGAAAGAATTAGATATAAAACTAGGTGATTTGGAAGGAACAAAAAATACTAAAATCATCGTAGGAACTCTCCCTTCAAATGATTTTGTTTCATCTTTAGAAGAAATAAAAAAGATAGGAAAAGAGATTGAAATAAATAAATTTGCTGAAGATAAAAAACAATGCAAAATAATGATTATTTCAATATCTGAATATTATACTTCTATTAAAAGAGTGTTGGATAAGTATAATTTTGATTCTTTTCAGGTTCCTTTAGAATTTACTAAAACTACAAAAAATATTTTGGAAGATATTTCTGAAGAATTAAAAAGCATTAAAGAGAAAAGAGAAATAATTTCCAGTGCAAGCAGAAAACTGTATAAAGAGAATTTATCGTTATATCTTGCTTTTGATTACTTATCTATTTTAAAAAGTAGAAAAGATATAGAAATATATTTAAAAATGACTAAAAAAGTTATAATTATTGAAGGATGGATTTTAGAAAAAGACGTAGATAGAATGAAAAAGAGCTTATCTGACAAAACAAACGAGCTGGAGATGATATTTAGTGCTCCCGGTGAAAATGATGATATACCGGTTGCTTTAGATAATAATAAATTTGTAGAACCTTTTGAATCAATTACAGAACTGTATGGAATCCCAAAATATAAGGAATTTGATCCTACTCCTTTATTTGCTCCCTTTTATTTTATTTTCTTCGGAATGTGTTTATCTGATGCCGGTTATGGCTTAGTTATAACTGTTTTATCTTACTGGGCTTTGGTGAAGTTCGAATTTGAAGGGATGGTAAAGAAATTTTTAGGATTATTTTTCTTAGGTGGGTTATCTACTTTTATAATGGGAGCAATTATGGGTAGTTGGATGGGGGATACCCTTAATTATCTTCCAAATAATTTTTTATTTATAAAAACATTTTTAGTTGATACGATAGCCTTACTTGACCCGATAAAAAATCCCATGCCTCTTTTGTTGATATCTCTATCTTTAGGAGTAATTCAAATTTACACCGGATTTATCATTAAATTTGTTGCAAATATTAAAGAAAATAAAATTAAAACAGGATTGATGGACCAGGGTTCATGGCTGTTATTAATTTCCGGATTACTTTTGTACGTTTTGGCAAACACTATTGGTGCTCTGGCAGGATTTAAAATCATTACAAAATATATAATTTGGGCGGGATTGTTATCTGTAGTTATTACACAGGGAAGGTCTAATAAAAATATTTTTCTAAAAGCTGCTGGTGGAGTGCTAAGCTTATACGATATTATCGGTTATTTTAGTGATATACTTTCTTATTCACGACTATTTGCTTTGGGATTATCAACTGCAGTATTAGCAGTGGTAGTTAATAATTTTGTAATGTTATTTAAAGACATTCCATTTATTGGAATTATTATAGCAGCCTTAGTTTTTATTATTGGACATTTTTTTAATATGCTGATAAGCGGCATGGGGGCATTTATCCATTCGACTCGTTTACAGTACGTAGAATATTTTACTAAGTTTTACGAAGGTGGGGGGACCCATTTTAGACCTTTTAAAGTTATCACTAAGTATATAAAGGTTCAAATAAATTAGTATATAGTATTTAGTATATAGTATATAGTGAAGATGGCTAGCCGGTTAGCCAGTTTACCGGTTACCCGGAATAAATTAGTATCTAGTACCTCGTGAATCGTATCTCGTGAGAAAGACAGAATTTAAGAACCAGAAGCCAGAATATTATTAAGAAGATAGCATAGAATTTTGATTTTGTCATTGCGAGGAACGAAGCGACGAAGCAATCTCAAGTCGAGATTGCCACGCTCTGATAAATCAGAGCTTGCAATGACTATATACTAATGACTAGTTAAGAGTTTTGAATTATGGTTTTTAGCTTTTAGTTTTAACTTTTTAGTTTCATACCGAAAACTATAAACTGTAAACTGAAAACTTGCATCTTGAATTTATACTAACGACTAACGACTATTCACTAACGACTGTTTTGTAATAATATCAATTAGAAATAGGAGGGAAATATGATTACACAAGGAATAGTAATTGCATTTTTAGGTTCAGCAACTGCCATTGGATTAGCTTGTTCAGGATCTGGTATAGGAGTAGGAATAGCCGGGGCTGCCGGAATAGGAGTATTAACCGAAGAACCAGAAAAATTTGGTCTAGTATTATTTTTACAAGCCTTTCCAGGAACTCAAGGTATTTATGGTTTACTGGTTGGATTTTGGGTGTTAATGAAAACGGGGATTCTCGGAGGATCACCCATTCCTATCACCCTGGATCAGGGAATGCAGATATTTTTTTCCTGTATACCGGTGGGTATTGTAGGCTTTTTTTCCGGATGGTATCAGGGGAAAACCGCTGCTGCAGCCATAGGTTTAGCGGCAAGAAATCCGGAAGGACTTGGTAAAGCGATAGTAATGGTTACTATGGTAGAAACTTACGCAGTATTTTCTTTGTTGGCTTCTCTGTTACTTTTCAACGGAATAAGTTTATAAAAGGATGAATATTATATGACTATTAAAGATATAAATGAAAAAATTATATCTGATGCTGGAATTCAGGCAGATAAAATTATTGCTCAAGCGGAAGATGATGCCAATAATATTATAAAAAAAGGCAAAAAGGAAGCGGATAACTTAAAAAATGTATTATTATATAAATACGACCAGGAAGCATCCTTAAGAAAAAGTAAAATATTAACTGAGGCCAACTTAGAAGCAAAAAAAATTATTTTATCGGAAAAACAGAAAATTATTGAGAATATTTTTAATAAGGCTTCAGAAAGTATTTTAAAATTGGATGGTAAAGATTATTGCAATATTATAAGAAAAATGATATTAGATAATATTGAAACCGGTGATGAAACTATATTTATTGATCATTCAGACAGGATAAAAATATCCGAAAGTTTTATGGAAGATATAAATAAAGAACTGAAATCTAAAGGAGAGAAGGGCGAGTTAAAATTATCCACTTCTTATCTTTCGATAAAAGGTGGGGTAGTGATCGGTTCCGGTAAAATAAGAAAAAATATTTCATTAGAATTTTTATTGAAAAAAATAAGGGAAGAATTGGAAATACAAATAAGCAAAGATTTATTTAATTAATATTTTAATAATGGTACCTATTAGGTAGTTTAATGAGAGAAAGGTTTATTTATGTTTAAATATTTTACTGCAGATACCAATAATCAAGAAGAATATGCCTTTGCTAATGGAATAATCAGGAAATTAGAAAAGGGATTATTAAATAAAGATATATTAGATAGAATGATAAAATCAAGTGATGCCGTATCTGCTTTAAAAATATTGATGGAAAGTGATTTAAATAATTATTCTTTTGATTTAAATACTCCTTCAAATTTTGAGGTTTCACTAAATCAGGAATTATTACACACTTATGAAATAATAAAAAGCATCTCTAAGGTTTCTACTTTTAATTTTCTTTATTTCACCTTTGCCTGCAAGTATGATTTTCACAATATCAAGATACTTATAAAAGCGAAATACCTAGAAAAAGACATTTCTAATGAATTATTTTCACCAATTAGAACCATAGACATAGAAAAACTTAATTTAGCGGTTAAAGATGAAAAATATGAAGATATCCCCGCTTCTTTTGAGTTTCTGATAAAAAAAGCATTCTCAGAGTACAGCAAGTATAAGGACCCGGAGATAATAGATTTTATTTTGGATAAAGAAAGATACATCATGATATTTAATAAAATTAGAGAAGTAGAAATAATTGAAACAGAGGAACTTTTTTTAAAAAGATTTATTAAAATAAATATAGATCTTAATAATATAATTAGCTGTATTAGGGCCAAGATAAGAGGAGAGAGGAAATCCTTTGCTAAAGAGTTTATAATTCCCGAAGGTGATTTTAAGATAGAAAATATAGTTGATATATATGATTCGCCTTTGTCTTCCTGGTTTGAAAAATTAACACATACTGATTATCAAGATATAGTAGAACTGGGAGTAAATTACTTTCAAAAGAATAACTCCTTAATGGAATTAGAGAAGCTGAGGGATAATTTTATTCTAAATTTCTCGAAAATAGGAAAATATGTTACCTTTGGAGTTGAACCATTGGTAGGATTCATTACCGCAAAAGAGAATGACATAAAAAATATTAGAATAATATTGTCCGGTAAGTTAAATAAATTATCTCCCGAACAAATCAAAGAGAGAGTGCGTGATACTTATGTATAAGATTGCTTTAGTTGGGGATAGAGAAACTATAATCGGTTTTAAATTATTGGGCGTCTCTTTATTCCCCATAACCAAAAAGGATGAGGCTATAGAGGTATTAGATCAACTGGTAAAAGAAGAATATGCAGCGATATTTGTAACTGAAGATATTGCCAGTCAAATATATGAAGAAATAGAAAGATTACAAAGAACATCTTTTGCCAGTATAACCATAATACCCACTAAATTAGAAAAAAAATATTTAGGGTTGAAAATATTAAGAAGAAATATAGAAAAAGCCATAGGAACAGATATTTTATTTAGAAAAGAGGTAGAATAATGGAAACAATGGAAACAGCGAAAATAACTAAAGTTGCAGGACCGGTAGTAATAGCCAAAGGCTTAAAAAATGCCAAGATGTATGATGTAGTAAAAGTCAGCAATCAGAAATTAATTGGTGAAATAATCGAACTTAATAAAGATTCAGCAACCATCCAAGTTTATGAGGAGACTTCCGGAATTGGTCCCGGAGAATCTGTTTTTTCTACTGATATGCCCCTTAGTGTGGAATTAGGCCCCGGTCTTATATCATCAATTTACGATGGTATTCAAAGACCTTTAGATATATTAAAATTAACTAAAGGGAATTTTATTACCAGGGGGGCAGAAGCGTTTGCCATTGACCGAAAAAAGAAATGGGATTTTGAACCGATTTCCCAAAAGGGAGATGAAGTAATATCCGGTGATATTATCGGTACTGTCCAGGAAAGTAATATTGTTAAACATAAAATTATGGTTCCTCACGGAATTAAAGGTGAAATCAAAGAAATATATAAAGATAAATTTACGGTTACGGATACCATTGCCCTGATAGAAGACCGAGAAGGTATAATTCACGAAATTAAAATGTTACAAAAATGGCCGGTGAGAAAACCAAGACCCTATAAGAAAAAATTACCTCCTCTTGAACCGTTAATTACCGGACAAAGAACAATAGATATGTTTTTTCCCATAACTAAAGGAGGGACAGCGTGCATACCGGGGCCTTTTGGAAGTGGTAAGACTGTAGTTCAACATCAGATATCCAAATGGTGTAACGCAGAAATAATTCTCTTTATCGGATGTGGTGAAAGAGGTAATGAAATGACCGATGTCTTATTGGAATTTCCGGAATTAATCGACCCTTACTCCGGAAAACCATTAATGGAAAGAACTATCTTGATTGCCAATACATCAAATATGCCGGTAGCGGCTCGTGAAGCCTCTGTATATCCCGGTATAACCATTGCGGAATACTATCGGGACATGGGATACAATGTTGCGCTTATTGCTGATTCGACTTCTCGTTGGGCCGAAGCAATGCGTGAAATATCAGG
>DAOUWX010000121.1 GCA_030666935.1 Atribacterota bacterium
CAGATTCATTGAGAAGAAAGGTGAAGGGATTCAACATATTGCTTTTAGAGTTGATAATATTGAGGAAGTATTAGAAAAATTAAAAAAGGGAGGAGTTAGGTTAATAGACGAAAAACCGAGGTATGGAGCAGGCGGAGCTAAGATAGCATTCTTGCATCCCAAAGGTACTAACGGAATTCTTGTTGAATTATGTGAGAGAGATAAGTAGAAAAAAGAAATCTAAAAAGAGCAGAGAAAGGTGGTAAGATAAATTAATGAAATTATCAATTGATAAATTAATGAAAAATTTAAAAGAAAGAGAAGAAAAAGTAAAAGCAGGCGGAGGAGAGAAGAGAGTAAAAGCCCAACACGAAAAAGGGAAACTTACTGCTCGAGAAAGGATCGCTTTTCTTTTAGATAAAGATAGCTTTGTAGAACTTGACCTTTTAGTTGAGCACAGATGTAACAATTTTGGTATGGACAAAGTGGAGGCACCCGGCGAGGGAGTTGTAACTGGTTACGGAACTATTAACGAAAGACTGATTTATATTTTTGCTCAGGATTTTACTGTTATCGGTGGTTCACTGGGAGAGATGCACGCCAAGAAGATATGTAAGGTAATGGATATGGCGATGAAAATGGGTGCACCGTGTATTGGAATAAACGATTCTGGTGGAGCCCGTATTCAAGAAGGAGTAGATTCCTTAAGTGGTTATGGTCAGCTATTTTATCGTAATACTATTGCTTCCGGAGTAATCCCTCAAATTTCTATAATTGTAGGGCCAGCTGCCGGAGGAGCAGTTTATTCTCCTGCTATAATGGATTTTGTATTTATGGTAAGGAACGTAGGCATAATGCATATTACAGGACCAGATGTTATTAAAGCAGTTACCGGAGAAGTAGTTACTTCAGAGAAATTAGGGGGAGCCATGACTCACAATAGAAAGAGCGGCGTGGCTCATTTTGCTGCTGAGAATGAAGAGGAAGTTTACCAGATGGTAAGAAAGATGATGGGTTACCTGCCCTCTAATAATATGGAATCTCCTCCATCTGTAGAATGTAAGGATGATCCTAATCGAATGGAAGAAACTCTTTTAAATATTGTCCCTACAGATCCCAATAAACCTTATGAAATGAAAGATGTAATAAGAAACATTGTAGATGATGGAGATTTTTTTGAATCTCATCCTTATTTTGCAACTAATATGCTTACCGGATTTGCCAGATTAAATGGTCAATCTATAGGTATAATTGCTAACCAGCCAAAAGTCTTAGCGGGATGTTTAGATATTGATGCTTCTGATAAAGCTGCGCGTTTTATCAGATTTTGTGATGCTTTCAATATTCCCATTCTAACTTTTGTAGATGTTCCGGGGTTTTTACCAGGGACTGCTCAGGAATATGGGGGGATTATCCGACATGGAGCAAAATTGCTATATGCTTATTCAGAAGCAACTGTTCCTAAAATTACTTTGATTGTTCGTAAATCTTATGGAGGAGCTTATCTGGCAATGTGCAGCAGGGATTTAAGAGCGGATCAGGTAATTGCCTGGCCTACAGCGGAAATTGCCGTAATGGGTTCCCAAGGGGCAGCAAATATTATCTTTAGAAAAGAGATAGCTAAAGCAGATGATCCTGAAAAGGTTCGCCAGGAAAAGATTGACGAATTTCAATTAAAATTTTCTAACCCTTTCGAAGCAGCTAAACGAGGTTATGTTGATATGGTTATTGATCCACGGGAAACCAGACCACGTCTTATAACAACTTTTGAGATGCTATCTACAAAAAGAGAAAGTAGACCGGCGAAGAAGCATGGTAATTTCCCAGTTTAAATTTAGTATATAGTCGTTAGTGAATAGTGAATAGCAAGGAAGAAAAAAAAAGAAGAATAGATTCCCACTTCCGTGGGAATAACATAAAAATGCGGAAATAACAGAAGTGGGGGCTTAATTTATCAAGCCTGCAAGAAAAATTATCGAAATAATTCGGGTCGAATAAATTCGACTCCTACAACAAATGATACAAAGAAAATTTTAAATTTTAAGTTATGGTTTTTAGCTTTTAACTATATACTATTCACTAACGACTAACGACTATTTGACTAACGACTAATAAGAAGGAGGAAAGAATAAATATGTTTGAAGGAATTAATGGAGCTCTACAAGTAGCAGTTATAGATATGATCTTAGTATTTGCAGTTCTGGGTGGATTAGCTTTAGTTATGGTATTCTTAAAGAATATTGTAGGGATTAAAAAAGAAAAAAAAATATCTAAAGAAGTTAAGGTTACCCCACTGGCATCAAGTGTTACTTCAACAAAAGAAAAAGAAGAAATTGATGGTAAATTAATAGCAGTAATTACTTCTGCTGTGGCTTCATATTTAGAAAGACAAAGAAGTGAATTTAAAGTAGTAAGTATTAGAAAATATAAATCATCTATTGTGGCTCCCTGGACTGTAATGGGGAGACAAGAATTAATGTTAAGAGAAAAACAATAAATATTAATATTGAAGAAAAAGGAGAAGAGTAAATAAAATGAGAAAATTTCAAATTAAAGTAGACGGTAAAGTGTATGAAGTAGAAGTAGAAGAAGTAGGAGGAAATGAATCATCAACGGGAACTATTTCTGTTCCTCAACCGGTTGCAGCCAAAGTAAAAGAAGAGCCGACAAATCAAAAATCATCTAAGCCCACATCTAGTCCAGCTCCTACCAAAGCACCAGCTACAGTAGTGGCAGGAGAGGAAGTAGTAGCACCTATGCCCGGTAAAGTACTTCAGTTAAAAGCGAAAGAGGGAGATAGTGTAAATGAAGGAGATACTTTATTAATTTTAGAAGCGATGAAGATGGAAAATGAAATTGTTGCCAATACCTCCGGAAGCATAAAAAAGATAAACGTAGCTGTAAATGATATGGTAGATACTGGCGATGTTTTAATGGTAATAGGTTAGAATAGAAAGGAGAATTTAAATGGATCTTTTAATGAAAGTCCTTTCCTTATTTACTCTTTCAGGATTTGCTGAACTTACTGTAGGCAATATAATAATGCTTATTGTGGGTGGAGTATTATTGTATTTTGCCATAGTAAAGAAATGTGAGCCCTTACTTCTTGTGCCTATTGGTTTTGGAGCAATATTAGTAAATTTACCCATAACCGGAATAATGGAAGAGGGTGGTCTTTTATATTTTATTTCGTGGGGAATAAAACACGAAGTATATCCCTGTTTAATATTTATGGGGATTGGGGCAATGACTGATTTCGGTCCTTTATTAGCCAATCCGATAACCTTTCTTTTAGGAGCAGCCGCTCAAGTAGGTGTATTTGTAGCTTTAGTTGGCTCAGTGCTTTTAGGATTTAATATTCAGGAAGCAGCTTCTATAGGAATTATTGGCGGAGCAGATGGACCAACAGCAATCTATCTTACTGTTAAAATGGCTCCTCAATTATTAGGAGCTGTAGCAGTAGCGGCATATTCTTATATGTCATTGGTTCCTATAATTCAACCTCCCATAATGAAATTATTAACTACCCCAGAGGAAAGAAAAATAGTTATGAAACAATTAAGACCGGTATCCCGGACAGAGAAAATACTCTTTCCTATTATTTCGACTGTTTTAATCGGCCTTTTATTGCCAGCTTCGGTCCCCATTATTGGGATGTTAATGTTGGGAAACTTATTTAAAGAAAGTTTAGTAGTGGACAGATTATCTAATACAGCTCAAAATGAATTAATCAATATTGTCACAATATTTTTATCTACCTGTGTAGGAGCCACTATGCAAGCTGAATATTTTTTGACCTTTAATACTATTAAAATAATAGTCTTGGGATTAGTTGCCTTTGGTTTTGGGACTGCCGGGGGAGTTTTATTTGCTAAATTATTAAATAAAATTACTGGGGGAACTATTAATCCTTTAATCGGTGCTGCCGGAGTGTCGGCCGTACCTATGGCTGCCAGAGTGGCTCAGAAAGTAGGTCAAGAAGCAAATCCCAGCAACTTTTTATTGATGCATGCCATGGGACCTAACGTGGCCGGAGTAATTGGAACCGCAGTTGCTGCTGGAATAATGTTGACTTTATTGCAATAAAATTCGTATTAAGCTTTTAGTTTAAATATTATATATAAATAGACGTAATATATATTTTATCTAATTTAATTTTTTCAACGCAGGCTTTAGCCTGCGTTGTTTATATATAAAATTTGATTTTATTCATCGAGTAGAATATTAAATTAGTTGAGGAGGCTTTGGTTTACGCTTATGGGAGAAAATGTAACATTAACAAAAATAGTAGATTCTGATATAAAAATAATAGATGGCAGTGCTTTAGAAGGAAACATTTCTTTAAAAAAAGACAATGCTCCCAAGGATATGCCTTTAAAAGAAAAATCACAACTAAAAAAGCCGCTTAAAATTACAGATACAACATTAAGAGATGCTCATCAATCATTATTGGCAACTCGAATGACTACCAAAGAGATGGTACCCGTATGTGAAAAGTTAGATGCCATAGGATTTTATTCTATGGAAGTTTGGGGAGGTGCTACTTTTGACAGTTGTATGCGGTTTTTAGATGAAGATCCCTGGGAGCGATTAAGAATTTTAAAAAAGAATCTTCCCAATACCAAGCTTCAAATGTTGTTACGGGGACAAAATATATTGGGTTATAAGCATTATCCCGATGATGTGGTTACAGAATTCGTAAAAAGAGCAATTGCCAACGGAATAGATATAATTCGTATCTTTGATGCTTTGAACGATATCCGTAATATGGAAAGTGCTTTTAAAATAGCTAAATCAGAAGGTGCTCATGTTCAGGGAACTATCTGTTTTACTATAAGTCCGTTTCATAATAATAAAGTATTTGTAAAGAAAGTGCTGGAGATGGAGCAAATGGGTGCAGATTCGATCTGTATAAAAGACATGGCTGGCTTAATTTCTCCTTATGAGGCATATAGTTTAACCAAAGACATTAAAGAAGTTATTTCTATACCCCTTCAACTACACTGTCATTTTACCAGCGGAATGGGGATGATGGCTTATTTAAAAGCTACGGAAGCCGGGATAGATGTAGTAGACACAGCGGTTTCATCATTGGCTCTTCAAACTTCTCAGCCCGCGGTAGAACCTTTAGTAGAAACCTTAAGGGGAACACCTTATGATACCGGGTTAGATTTAAAATTGGCTTATGAAATTGCTTCTTACTTTAAAAAAGTTAGAGAGAATCATAAAGATATGGAATCCAATATTCAGGATATAGATACCCGGGTGTTAACATATCAAATTCCCGGAGGGATGCTTTCTAATTTAGCTGTTCAGTTAAAACAGCAAAAAGCTGAAAATAAATACGAAGAAGTCTTAAAAGAAATTCCACGAGTTCGAAAAGAATTAGGTTATCCTCCTTTGGTTACTCCGACCAGTCAGATAGTGGGAAGCCAGGCGACTTTGAATGTTATTTTAAAAGAACGGTATAAGATGATCCCGGAAGAAGTTCGTAAATATCTAAAGGGATTTTATGGTCAACCACCAGCTTTTATTGACCCAAAAGTTATTGAAAAAGCAAAAATAAAAAAAAGTGAAATAATTAAATGCCGGCCGGCTGATCTATTAGAACCTGTTATCGAAAAAGTCAAAAAGGAAGTATCTTATTTAGCTGGAAATATAGAAGATATTCTGTCTTATATTTTGTTCCCCGAAGTTGCCAGAGAGTTTTTAAAGAAAAAGTTAGCTAAAGAATATTGCTTGGGAATGGAAATATTAAATGGTAACAATAATTATGATAAAGAAGGGTATGGAGTGTAAATTAGTATCTCGTATCTCGTGAATCGTATTTCGTGAGGAGAATAGGAGCCAGAATCCAGAATAAATTAGTATCGCGTATTGCATCAGCATTAAACTAAAAACTTAACTTCTTCTTCAATTTTAA
>DAOUWX010000051.1 GCA_030666935.1 Atribacterota bacterium
ATCTATCTGTGAGCAAAGAAGAATTATTATTGCGTAATAAGGTGGTTCTTCAATGGTTTTTAATAAACAATTTGATGCTTCAAGGGTCATTTTCTCTGCTATGTTTATTATGTATATCTTTTTTACATTTTTAAAAGGTTTTAGTCCAATCTCTTTTCGCATCTCTCGTATCTGTTCAATCTTTATCGAACTCTTAATTGGTTCAATTATTTTTAAATCCGGACTGCATTGCTTACTAATCTCATTACACGATTGACAATCTTCGCAGGCTTCTGAATTTTTATTAAAATTTATACAATTTGCCGCCTTGGCAAATTCTATAGCCGTAAGCTTTTTCCCGGTCCCTTCACTCCCGACAAAAATATAAGATGAGGAAATCTTATTCTCTTTTAGAGACTGAGTTAGTATTTTTATTGCTCTTTCTTGTCCGACTATATTCTTGAAAGACATGAATTGCTCCCTTTCTAGCGTATAGCGTTTAGCGTATAGTAATTCAGCATCGAGTATCGAATATCACGCATTAGTTACCCAGTTTACCAGTTAATATCAATTGACCAATTTACCGATTCACCAATTGACCAATTGACCAATTAACTAGTCGATAGTGAATAGTCGTTAGCCGTTAGTGTAAAATATAAGTTGCAATATACAAGATGCAAGTTTATTCATTTATCCAGCTAACTATCTTAACGAGATACGATTCACGAGATACTAGATACGAATATGGTTTTGCGCTTTTCGTTTTTCGTTCTAGATGCTGTTTCTTATTTTTCTTTTTACAATTTTGACTATTTCTTCAAATATATCTTCCTTGCTCCTGTTAGCATCAATTGTTTTAATTCTTCCTGATTCTTCTTGAGATAATTGGTAATAGCCTTGCCTAACTCTTTCTAAAAACAATTTCCCTCGGATAATTTTTTTATTTATAAATTCTTCTTCAAATCTCATTTCACTCGAATTACCGAAAGAAGCCGATCTCTTTAATCCTTCGTAGGGATCAATATCTAAAATAAAGGTTAAATCAGGAATAGCTTTCCCCACGACCAAGCTATTTAGGTTCTTGATAATTTCTAAATCTATACCTCTTCCACACCCTTGATAAGCAGTAGTAGAATCATAAAAGCGATCAGATATAACTATTTTCCCTTCTTCTAAAGCAGGTAAAATTATTAATCTAACATTTTCTGCCCGAGAAGCTAAAAACAATAGCATTTCGGTTTTATAATCCATACCATCATTTTTTTGGTCGAGAAGAATTTTACGTATTTTGTCTCCAATCTTTGTTCCCCCCGGCTCTTTCGTGTAAATAGAAGGTATTTTTTGTTTAATTAAAAAATCAAATAACATCTTTGCCTGGGTAGTTTTTCCACAACCTTCAAGCCCTTCAAAAGTTATAAATAGCCCTTTTTTCATTATATACCTCGGCAATTTAAATTATTCATTAGTCTCGTTAGTTTAAATAATATTTTCAGTTGCCAGTTATTAGTATATAGCTAAAAATTTAAAGCGAAAAGCGAAAAACCATAATTCAAAACTCAAAACTTTTTCTTAAAATACTAAATTTTATGTTCTTTTTTGCTCCTTCATCCTTTTATTTTTGTTATACAGTAAACGAGATAAGAGATATGAAACTCAGTAGATAAAACAATATATTCAAATTTTAAATTTTAAGCTATGGTTTTACGTTTTGCGCTTTTAGTTTTTCGCTTTATCGAAAAATATCTATTATATAATTTTTAGGAAAAGAAATATCTTTGTAATTTTTATTTTGAAAGGGAAAAGCATATGTCAGATTTAATATTGGGAATTGAAACTTCTTGTGACGAAACAGCAGCTGCTATTGTAGAAGACGGGAAAAAGATTATTTCGAATGTAGTGGCTTCCCAGATTAGCATTCATCAAAAATATGGAGGGGTAGTTCCTGAAATAGCCTCACGTAAACATATGGAATACATTATTCCGGTAATTGATAAAGCCTTAGAAGAATCAGGGAAAAGGATTACTGATTTGTCTGCAATAGCAGTAACTTTGGCCCAGGTTTAATAGGTTCACTCTTGGTGGGCTTATCTGTTGCTAAAGCCATAGCTTATGCTCAAAACATACCACTTATCGGAATAAACCACCTCGAAGCTCATATTTATGCGAATTTTTTAGAATATAATGAGATAAAACCCCCCTTTGTTTGTTTAATTGTTTCTGGTGGGCATACATCTTTGGTATATATAAGACATTTTGGAGAATATGAATTATTAGGCCAGACCAAAGATGACGCAGCAGGAGAGGTTTTTGATAAAATAGCTAAAGTGTTGGGCTTGGATTATCCCGGTGGACCGATTACTGAAAAATTAGCCAAAAAAGGAGAACCTTCCTCAATTAAATTCCCTCGTCCAATTTTAAATGATAAAAGTTATGATTTTAGTTTTAGTGGTCTTAAAACTGCAGTAATCTACTATATAAAGGAATCAAAAGAAGAGAATAAAAAAATACCCGTTAGCGATATATTAGCTTCTTTTCAACAAGCAGTAATCGATGTCTTGGTAAAAAAGACCATAAAAGCAGCTTTAAAATTTAAAACTAAACAGATTATATTGGCTGGTGGAGTTGCCGCTAATAACTCTTTAAGAAGAGAGATCAAAGAAAAAGCAGATTTGTTGGGTATTAAGGTTTTTTACCCTTCAATTTTTTTGTGTACTGATAATGCAGCTATGGTAGCTTCAGCAGGATATTATAAATTTAAAGAAAATATAAAATCATCTTTAAACTTAGATGCGGTTTCAAGATTACCATTAGAGAGAAAATACTATTAAATGGAAGTTAAAATCAGTAAATAACTTATAATCATGAATTACTGCGTTAAATAGCTTAATATGGCCTATAACGAGGTTTGCTTTTCCCAAGAAGTTTATATACTATATATAAGGTATTTTTAGCACTCTTACTACGAGAGTGCTAATTAATTTTAAAAATAAATAAATATTATTAAAGGAGGTTACTGAATATGAACGTTAAGGAATTGAAACCACTAGGAGATCGGGTACTAATAAAACCTGTATTCGAAGAAGAGAAGAGTAAAGGAGGAATTCTTCTTCCTGATACCGTTTCCAAGGAAAAACCTCAGGTGGGAGAAATATTGGCAGTTGGACCCGGCAGCACTAACAAAGAAGGGAAAATAATTCCTATGACTGTTAAAAAGGGAGATAAAGTAGTTTATGCAAAATATTCTGGGACAGACATCAAAAGTGATAATGATGAAGATTATCTCATTCTAAGCGAAAAAGATATTTTAGCAATCGTTAAATAATAAAATATAAATTTTTAGATTAAAATTGATTTAAAAAATAATATAATTTTTAAAAGAAAAAAATATAAAGAGGTTAAATATAAAAGGAGGATAAATAAATGGCTAAACAATTTTTGTTTGATGAAGATGCAAGAAGAGCCTTAGAAAAAGGCGCTAAAACCTTATCTGATAGTGTAAGAATTACTTTAGGACCCAAAGGGAGAAATGTAGTTTTAGATAAAAAATTTGGTTCACCCACCATTACTAATGATGGTGTTACTATTGCTCGGGAAATTGATGTTGAAGAACCTTTTGAAAACATGGGAACTCAGTTTGTTAAAGAAGTAGCTACCAAGACTAATGATATTGCCGGTGATGGTACTACCACGGCAACCGTTTTGGCTCAAGCAATTATTCATGAGGGCTTGAGAAATGTAGCAGCAGGGGCAAACCCTATTATGGTAAAGAGAGGAATTGATAAAACTGTAGAAGTAGCAGTTAGAGAGATTAAAAAATTAAGCAAGGAAGTAAGTGACAAGGAGTCTGTAGCTAATGTAGCTTCAATTTCAGCCGCTGATAGAGAAATTGGAAATATAATAGCAGATTCTATGGAAAAAGTAGGGAAAGACGGAGTAATAACCGTAGAAGAATCAAAGACCTTAGGGACTACTTTAGAAGTAGTAGAAGGAATGCAGTTTGATAAAGGATATATTTCTCCTTATATGGTAACAGACGCAGAAAGGATGGAAGCTGTTCTCGATGATCCTCATATATTGATAACTGATTCAAAGATAAGTAATATGAAAGGATTATTACCTATTTTAGAAAAAGTTGCTCAGTCTGGTAAACCTTTGTTAATTATTGCTGAGGATATCGAAGGAGAAGCTTTAGCTACTTTAGTAGTAAATAAAATAAGAGGAACCTTAAATTGTGTTTCTGTAAAGTCTCCTGGTTTTGGAGACAGAAGAAAAGAGATGTTAGCTGATATTGCCACAGTTACTGGCGGACAGTTAATTTCCGAAGAGATTGGACTTAAATTAGAAAACACAGAAATAAAAATGTTAGGGTCTGCTCACCAAGTAAAGATAAATAAAGAAGAAACCATAATAGTCGGAGGAAAAGGAGACATAAAAGAGATAAAGAAAAGAGAAGCTCAAATTCGGACTCAAATAGAAGAAACTACCTCTGATTATGACCGAGAAAAACTGCAGGAAAGATTAGCAAAATTGGTTGGCGGAGTAGCGGTTATTAAAGTAGGTGCTGCCACTGAAACTGAACTTAAAGAGAAGAAACACCGAGTTGAAGATGCGCTATCTGCAACTAAAGCAGCGGTGGAAGAAGGTATTATTGCTGGCGGTGGAACTGTTCTGGTAAACATTATTCCAGCATTGCAAGATATGAAATTAGAAGGTGATCAGAAGATCGGAGCAGAAATTATCATAAAATCCTTAGAAACTCCAACAAAGCAGATTGCTATGAATGCCGGCTATGAAGGTTCAGTGATTGTGGAGAAATTAAAAAGTAAAGAAAAGGGAATCGGTTTTGATGCTGTAACCGGTGAATTTACCGATATGATAAAAGCAGGGATTGTTGACCCGGTTAAGGTTACTAGGTCCGCCTTGCAAAATGCAGCCAGTATAGGTGGAATGATCCTTACTACAGAATGTTTAGTTGCCGATAAACCAGAAGAAAAGAAAGATATGCCGGCTATGCCTCCAGGAGGAGGAATGCCAGGTGGAATGGGCGGAATGTACTAAGTATAAACTAACAATAAAATAATATAAATATAAAAAAGACCTCTATATTTTAAAAAGAGAAAAAAAGTATAGAGGTCTTTTAATAATTAAAGAAAATTTAAATAGAAAAATGGCATCTTGATTTTATTTTAAACCAAGATGCCATTTTTGTTTAAAAAATATTTATTCTAACGGCCTAATAATTCTGGGTTAGAAAAATAATCTTTAAGTTCTTTAGCCATTACACCACTTAAGAAGATTAAACCAATTAAGTTAGGTACGGCCATTGCTCCATTAAGAGTATCAGTAAGTAACCATACAAATGGAACTTTGACTACTGCACCAGCGAAGGCAAAAGCAACAAAAAGCCAGGCATAAGGTTTAACTATAACAGGACCAAAGATGAAACGAGCACATTGCTGTCCATAATAACACCAGGTAATAAGAGTAGAATAACCGAACAATAAAGAACCGAGAGCTACAATAGGTCCACCTACTCCTCCTAAAACACTAGCAAATGCATGAGCAGTAAGGGCAGTACTGGTAAGACCAGTTTCTAATGCTCCGGTCATTACAATAACAATACCGGTCATGGAACAGACTATTAAAGTGTCAATCATAACTCCAACCATGGCAATAGTTCCCTGACGAGCTGGATGAGGGGTCTTGGCAACAGCATGGGCCATACTTGCACTGCCTAAACCAGCTTCATTAGAGAATATTCCTCTTGCTACTCCAAATCTCATTGCTTGAGCTACAGTAGCCCCGGCAAATCCACCAAAAGCAGCCCTTCCTGTAAAGGCAGATCTAAATATTTCTCCAATTGCCCAAGGCAACATATTGATTTTAGAGATTATTATAATCAATGCTCCAATGATGTAAAAAATAGCCATAAAGGGGACCAATTTTTCGGTAACTTCACCGATTCTTTTGATTCCTCCTACTACAACTATCCAGGTTAAAAAGGCCATTACAACACCTGTAACGATAACCGGGATATTAAATACACTATTCCCTACCAGTGCCATAGAATTAGTTTGGACCATATCCCCAATTCCAAAAGCACAGATTGCACCGAAAAAGGCAAAGAGCCAACCTAACCATGCCTGACCTAGACCTTTTTTGATGAAATACATCGAACCACCAGCAAGTGCTCCGTCTTTATCCTTTATTCTATATTTTACACCGAGAGTAGCTTCACACATTTTAGTACACATTCCGACTAAAGCAGTAAGCCACATCCAGACTAATGCTCCCGGTCCACCGGCAGCAACCGCAGTAGCTACACCAGCAATATTACCATTTCCTATAGTTGCAGCAAGGGTTGAGGTAAGGGCTTGGAAAGGAGTGATTTCTCCTTCTTCCTTTTCGGATGAGTCTTTTTTTAGTGCACCCTTAGATATAAGCTTTATGGCATAACTGGTATGTTTAAATTGCGGGAAACCTAACCTGATAGTTAAAAAGACACCGGTTCCCACCAATATTATCATCATTGGCGGTCCCCAAACAAATGAATTAATTACGTCTAATAAATCCATTATGGCAGTCATATAAAACCTCCTTGATTTTTGAAAATGTAATATATTTTTTAAATATCTACAATTAAATTAACAATTTTGAGATAAAATTAACTATTTAGTTATGAAAGATTATGCAGGATGGTTATTGAATATACTATCACCTCCTTAAAGGATTAGTAGAATACCGTTTTTTTCATTGAATCACCTCACGATCTCTATAAATATTTTTATGAGTATCATTTTAGTATATTACTTATATACTACAGAAAAAATTAAAATCCTTCTTTTTTTAGAAAAAAATTGCATTTAATTGTTTTTTCCTTATCTTTTGTTAAATGGTGGTAAAAAAGGTGTCCCTACAACCTCTGCTTCAACCTCTCTATTCCTGATGGCAATATCTACCTTACCACCTTTTTCAGTATAAGGAAGGTCAATAATTGCCAAGGCAAATACTTTTTTTAGGGAGGGACAATAATTACCGGAGGTAATGTATCCAATCGTTTTACCATCTTTTCTAACCTCCATTTTGCTCCTGGGAATACCACCTTGAGGAATATAGAGTCCCACTAATTTTCTACTAATTCCTTTCTCCTTTATGTTAAATAAAGCATCTTTTCCTATAAAGTTTCCTTTGTCAAGTTTTACCGTCCAGCCCTGGCCGCTCTCCAAAGGGTTAACGGTTTCATCAATATCATTACCGTAAAGCCAATAACAGACTTCAAATCGAGTAGTGTCTCTACATCCTAATCCACATGGTTTTAAATCGTATTTTTCACCCTCTTTAAGAATACTCTGCCAGATATCTATAATGTCTTCAGATTTAAAGGTGTAAATTTCAAATCCATCTTCTCCAGTGTATCCGGTTCGAGAAATAAGAATCTTTTTTCCGAATAATTCTGCAAATATAAATTTAAAGCGTTTTAATTCACTTAGAGAAATATCTGCCTTTACCAAAGGTTCTAAAAGTTTTATAGAGTCGGGGCCTTGGACGGCCACTTCTCCGTATTCTTTGCTTTTATTGGTAATATCTACTTTAAAATTACCTTTATTTCTTAAAATCCATTCGTAATCTTTAATCGAAAAGTTAGGCGAGGCGTTTACTACTAAAAGTACAAAATCATCACGTACCTTATAGACAAAGAGGTCATCGACCTGACCACCGTGAGGATAACATAAAGGTGAATACTTTATATCCCCGTCTTTCATTTTCATTACCGAATTGGTTAACAGATAATCAGCAAAGGGAAGGGCATCTTTACCTTTAAGTTCAATCTCTCCCATATGAGATACATCAAAGATGCCAATTTTTTCTCTTACTGCAAAATGTTCTTCTATAATACCCGTGTACTGGACTGGCATATCAAAACCGTCAAAGGGTATCATTCGTGCTTTTAATTTTAAGTGTTCTTCATGGAGAGGAGTTAATAATAGTTTTTCCATTTTTTAGACCTCCTTATTAAAATTCAATATTTTCATCTTTATAATTTAATTCATCTTTTAATTTTAATTCATCATCATAAGTTAAAATTGCTCTCTTTATAGCCAAGGCATCATTAGTCCTCCTAATAGGAGTATTATGGGGAGCAGTGGTCAATAATTCAGGTTTTGTCGTGACTTCATCAGAAATTTTTATCATAATATCAATAAATTTATCCAGCATTTCTTTGCTTTCCGATTCTGGTGGTTCTATCATTATAGTTTCTTCAGCATAAGGTTCAAAATGAGGGAAATAAATAGTAGGTGGATGCATGCCGTAGTCCATTATTCTTTTTGCAATATCTAGGGTTTTTACTCCATATTTTTTATACTCTCTTCCGGTAACAGTACATTCGTGACCACAATAACGGTCATAAGCTGGTTTATAATACTTCTTCAATTTGGCTAAGACGTAATTGGCATTAATTATACTTGTTTCTGAAGTGTTATAAAGACCATCCGGACCCATACTAAGAATCCAGGCATAAGTCTTAAGCAATACTGAGAAATTAGCCCAGAATGCCCTTACCATACCGATGCTCTTTTCTCCTGCATCTGATAGATAATATTTCTTTTGGTCAGAATTAAAAGCAACATTAGGAGTGGGAAGGTAAGGAATAAGGTCTTTCTTTACTCCGATTACTCCTGCACCGGGGCCACCCCCTCCGTGGGGAGTAGAAAAAGTTTTATGTAAATTAAGATGAACTACATCGAAACCGGCATCTCCGGGTCTGATAATTCCCAAAGAGGCATTAAGATTTGCTCCATCATAATAGAGTAGACCTCCTTTGCCGTGGATAATCTTTTCAATTTTTTCTATCCCTTCATCGTATAATCCTACAGTATTAGGATTGGTTAACATTAATCCGACCGTATCTTCGTCCATTAATTCAGCCAATTTTTTTAGGTCAACTGTTCCTTTTTCATTTGATTTTACTTCAATAACTCGAAACTCACCCATAGCGGCTGAGGCAGGATTTGTACCGTGAGCGGAATCGGGAATTAGCATCTTATGTCGGACCTTTTCGCAATCTACAAAATATTTTCTCATAATGAGAATACCGGTAAGTTCCCCGTGTGCTCCAGCAGCAGGGGCCATAGTATATTCGTCCATACCGGTTATTTCGCATAGTAATTTATTTAAATCATAGATGATTTCCAAACAACCCTGAGCTGTTTCTTCAGGAGCCAGGGGATGAGCATACATAAAATTACTTAGTGAGGCCAACTTTTCATTAATTTTAGGGTTATACTTCATGGTGCACGAACCTAAGGGGTAGAAACCATCATCAAGGCCATAATTTAATTTAGAAAGTTTGGTGAAGTGCCGAATAACATCTACTTCAGAGACTTCACTGAGTAATTTATTATCCTTACTAATAGCATATTCAGGTAAACATTCTTCAATTTTAATATCATCAAATAAATCTTGAGGCAAGGAATAACCGTCTCTGCCTTTTACACTTTTTTCGAAAATTAATTTCATCTTTGTTCCTCCTTATTCCGAAAGAATTTTAGCTACTAATTTTAAATTATCCCTGCTCAATACTTCAGTAACGGCAAAGAGTAGAACATTATTTAAATTTTTCTCTTGATAAAATTCGCAAATCTTGAGAGGAGGAATAAAATTATTTTCTAATAATTTTTTGTTAATAGTGGATATGTCTTCTTTACTTTTTAGTAAAAATTCATTGTAGATGGGATAATTAAAGACTTTTTCAAATTTTCCGGATTTTAATAATAAATTTTCTAAA
>DAOUWX010000316.1 GCA_030666935.1 Atribacterota bacterium
AATATCGTGAAATCCTTTAATTCACTCTTTAATTCTAAAAATTTCATCTTATTTCTCCAAAATACTTTTTTTAGTACTTTCAAGAAATATTATATCACTTTAATAATCTAAAAGCAAAAATAATGACTTTTCCCTAAAAACCCTCAAAGCTATAATAAATTCCATAGGTAACGCCAGAGAAAATTCCATAGGTATATCTATAAAATAATACCTCCCTTAAGTTATAATTTAATACTTAAGGGAGGTAGAAAAATGATAGGAGTAGCGATGTATATAACTATTAAATCACTTTGGGAAAGACATAAGAATAAATCACTGATAGCAAGGCTTACTGGCCATGATTGGAAAACAGTAGCTAAGAGGATAAAAGAAATAGAAGAAGGAAAAAAATATTCTATCAAGAAACCCCACCCCCGGATATTAGATCCTTATCAAGAACAGATTATGAAATGGTTAGAAGAAGACCTATCCGGGGTAAGGATGCATGAAAAGTTAAGAGAGGAAGGAGTAAAAGCCGGATACTCTACGGTAAAAGATTATGTTTGCCAAATTAAAAAAAGAGACAATATCTTTATCCGTATACATACCCTCCCGGCAGAGGAAGCCCAGGTTGATTTTGGCTATCTCGGCTACACCCTGTATAAAGGTAAAAAGAGAAAGACCTGGGTCTTTAATATGCGCCTGTCTTATTCCCGATTAGATTATTATGAGATAGTCTATGACCAGAGAGTAGAGACCTTTATCAGATGCCATATTAATGCCTTTAATTATTTCGGTGGAATACCCCGGTACATCAAGATAGATAATCTAAAATCAGCTATCTTGCAAGCCAATTTCTATGAACCCATCTATCAAGAACTATATAAAAACTTTGCTTACCATTACGGCTTTCATCCTCTGCCCTGCCGGGTAAGAAGGCCTAATGATAAAGGGAAGGTAGAATCTGGGATAAAGTACGTGAAGAATAATTTCTTCTCCGGGCGTAAATTTAGTAATGAACAAGAATTAAAAGAAAGGTTAAACAGGTGGTGCAATAAAGTCAATTACCGAATCCACGGTACCACCAGAAAGGTCCCGAGAGAAGTATTTGAAAAAGAAGAGAAGATGAAACTTAAACCATTACCCCTAAAAGAATTTAAACTAGTGAAGGTAGGTAGCCGTAAGGTCTACCATGATTGTCACATCTATGTAGACTATAATTATTATTCGGTCCCTTTCGAATACGTGGGTAGGCAGGTAGAGATAGAACTGGCTAAAAATTTATTAAAAGTTTTTTATCAAGGAAAGGAGATTGCAGTTCATCCCCGTTTTTCCGGCAGAGGTAAGTTTTCTACCGATAACAGTCATTATCCTATCTACAAGAGATACTCTGATACCGAATATCAGGAGAAGTATCAGGCCAAGATGGCTCATATCGGAAGATATAGCGAGCAGTTATTCTTCCTGGTAATAAAAGAGCATCCCCGGGATTGGAATCGAACCGTACAGGGGATTCTCTCTTTGCAAAAAACTTATCCTGGGGAAGTGATTGAAGCAGCCTGCAGGCGAGCTCTCTCTTTTGGGGTAACCAGATATTCTGTTATCAAGAATATCTGTCATAACGGAAGTTACAATCTACCGGTAGAATTTGATAAGGAGGCCGTTTATGCAACTGCTTAAAGTGAGATTAAGAAATTTCAAGCTCTCCGGAATCTACCATAACCTGGAGGAAAGGGTAAGTTATGCCCAGGAAAAGTCTTTATCTTATCCTGAATTCTTAGGACTTCTCTTAGAAGATGAAGAGAACAATCGGAGGGCTAATAGCTACAAAAAAAGGTATTCTAGAGCCAAGTTGCCGGCCCATAAAAACATCGAGGACTTTGATTTTTCTTTTCAGCCTTCTATCGATAAACGTACTATTAATGATTGTCTTACTTGCAACTTTATTAATGAGAAGAGAAATATCGTCTTTATCGGTAATCCAGGCACTGGTAAAACTCATCTATCTATTGCTATTGCCATTAAGGCTTTAATGAAAGGATACAAGGTATTGTTTACCCCGGTATCAGAGTTGTTACATAATCTAAATGCTGCCAAAGCAGATAATACTTATTATCAGAAGGTGGATTATTACTTAAAACCTGATCTTTTGATTCTGGATGAATTGGGGTTTAAAAGATTGCCCGGATACAGTGCTGATGATTTTTTTGAAATCATCTCTAAAAGGTATGAAAAGGGATCGATTATTATTACTACCAACAAAACTTTTGAACAATGGGGAGATATCTTTACTGATAATATTCTGGCTTCTGCCATACTTGATCGAGTAGTCCATTATTCTAATATAGTTAAGATTAATGGACCAAGCTTCCGGGCTAAAAATCTAAAAGAAAGGAGTAAGTAGGTTTTAATTTTTTTATTTTTCAACTATGGAAAAAAGTCTGGCTTTTACTCTGGAATTTTGCTTGACTTTGAGGAAAACTAAAGGAAGCCTTTGAGCATTACCAACAAGCCTTAGATATTGACCGAGAGATCGGCTACAAAGAAGGGGAAGCCAATCAATTAGGCAATATGGGTAATGTCTACCAGGCTCAGGGAAAACCAAAGGAAGCCCTGGAGTATTTCCAACAAGCCTTAGATATTTACCGAGAGATCGGCTGCAAAGAAGGGGAAGCCAATCAATTAGGCAATATGGGT
>DAOUWX010000296.1 GCA_030666935.1 Atribacterota bacterium
AATTATTAAAAATCCTTTTTTTGCAGAAATAAAAATATCGCAGATGATAAAATTATTTTATTCTTTAATTCGTATTATAAAATAAAAATCAGATGTCAGGTGAAGAATAAAAAGGAGAGAGGAAATCTTCTTTCCTCTCTCCTAAAGACGGATAACGACAATTATCACTTTCCTGAAAAACTAAATACAAAAAGCTATGGCTTCAATCTCTATCTCTGCATCCTTGGGAAGACGGGATACTTCTACGCAGCTGCGTGCCGGAAATCTCTCCTTAAAATACTCGCTATAAATTTTATTAACCCGGGCAAAATTATTCATATCTTTGAGAAAGATGGTAGTTTTTACTACATTCTCCAAATCGATAGAATAAGGTTCTAAGGCAGCTTTTAAATTTTCCAATACCCTTCTGGTTTTTGCTTCAACGTTCCCCTCTATCATCTCCCCTGTTTTGGGATCAATAGGAATTTGCCCAGACGCAAATATTAAATTTTCCACCTTTATGGCAGGAGAATAAGGACCGATAGCAGCAGGGGCCTTTTTACTTAATTTAATCTCTTTTTTCATCTTTTTAAATCTCCTTTTTTTGTTTTAAAATTTTAATTTAAAATTTCATATAAAACACTTTCTTTTATTTTATTATTTTAAAATACAAAAAAGAACTGTATATACCAATATACCATATTTTTATTAAAAATCTTTTTTATAAATTATATAAAACAATCTTGTCTAAAATTATTTGTTTTGGGGAATAATATAAATAGAGAGAAAAGAAATTTTAAAAAAGAATAAATCATTACTAAAAAGTTGATAAAGGCAAACTATCCGAAAGGATAGGACGCAAAGTTATGGGTCTAAAGTGCTTCTGTGCCAAGACCGCCAGACTACCGGCTTTTCTTATTTAGAAATACTTTGTTGATACTCTCTTCTCTAAATAGAAAAAGCTCCAAAAAGGGGGGCTAACTAAAATGATAATTTTCAGAAAAAGTATATTTCGCACAGCATTATTAATTTCCTTAACTATTGTAACATTAGTTTGTGGAACAACCTATCTCATGGATATCGAAGATGTAAATACTTACAGTAAAGAAATTAATTTAGACAAATATACTGAAGATGTAAATACTTTAACCATTACTGAAAATAATAATCAGATTTGTAATTCATCAACAGGAGTATGCGGCCCACCTCCCAGTTGGTATTCAATAAATAACTAACACTAATACTAATGCTAAAAAAAGCCTTAATCTTGAGAATGTTGCCCAGTTCTCGAATTAAGGTTTTTTTTATTTTTAAGAATTTCAGAGAGCAGGCTTATAAGCAGAAATCTTAACACTCGCCACTTTGCCCTCAAGTTTTTTTACTTCCCCTCTAATCTTTTTTGCATCAATTTTCTTTTCTTTAAAATTCATAAAATATTCTCCTTGTGATAGCTAAATGAACATTGTGCTGAATACTCTATGGCGAAAGGTTGAGTTTTACTTTATAAGCTTTATCGTGCTTAATTTCTAAAAAGTGAAGGATCAGTAATAGGACGAAGCTAATAAATAGAGGAATTGCGGCCAAACGATAAGCCCAAATTATACTGGATTGGTCGGCAATCCATCCGTAAAGAGTGGGGGCAATTGTAGCAGAAACTCCCTCAACAAAAAATAATATCCCAAAAATTTTACCCTGTTGGTTAACCGGACAAATAAAGGTCAACCAGGTATTTAAAGAGGGAAAAAATATCCCGTCTAAACTTCCCAGGATTCCGATAACCAAAAAAATAAGTAAGGGGTGAATAATAAAGGTTATACACAGAAGCAGTAAAGTAGTAAGAATGGTTGATGATAATACTAAAACAAGTGGTTGCTTTTTATCTAAAATTCTACTGGAAATGAGGGCGCCTAACAACACTCCGATAAAATACACGCTGATAATCCAGGCAGAAATCTCGGGTTTTAAACCGATATAATCTGTAGCATAAAGAGGGAGAAATGAAAGAACAGCCCAGACTCCCAGGCTTCGAATGCCTATACTTATAAAAAATAAATGAATATGGCTTTGTTTGGTTTTCTTCTCTACTTCTGCCTTATGATTTTTTTTATCCTTTTTTGATTTTAGATATAGGTAAGCCAGGAAGTAACCAGGCAAAGAGAGTAAAAGGCAGGTTATTTTCCATCCCCATATTTGCACAAAAACACCGAATAATACACTCGCCACAATTAGTCCCGATGTTCCCGCAGCAGTAAATAGACCAAAATTACGTCCTCTCTGGTTTGATTTAGAATTTTCTCTAACCATGGCAGTTGCCAAGGGATGAAAAGTTGATACACCGATAGCTAATAAAAATAAAAAAGTAACAATGGTGTGGATATTATTTATCCAGATTAAACTTCCTAAAAAAATAGAAGAGCAGATAAAGCCACTGGCCATAATCACTTTTTTCTCATATTTATCTCCAAGGTATCCGAATATTAAGGTAAAGATAGATCTTAAAGCAACGTGAACAGTCAAGATTAGTCCTGATTGAATATAATTGATCCCAAACTCTTTTCTTAAAAGGGGCAAAAGAAGAGGTATAATAAAAAAATAAATATCATTATAGAAATGGCCTGAAGCATTTAGTTTTAATTTTGATTTTACTTCTCTTCTATCTTTATCTGACATTTTCTTGACCTCGAGTTAATATATATAACTAATAGGATAATTCTTTTGCTTTAAAATTACAAGCAAATTTAATAGATTTGTTCTTTTTACACCGTTTAGCCCCATATTGCCGCCATAATTTATCTAATCAACATTACCGTTCAAATTGATTTCTCTGTCCACTGCATGAGCTACAGCATTTAATTCCAT
>DAOUWX010000288.1 GCA_030666935.1 Atribacterota bacterium
AAATAATTCTTTAGATAGATCTTGTAATTTTTTACTTCTTTCTTTTTTGGTTCTATTATCTATTTTTTTTGGCATAAGAGCAGCCAAACACTCTTCACGATTAGAAAACTTAAAAACGTGTATTTTTGCAAAGCATATTTTTCGAGCAAAATTAACGGTTTTACTGAAACTATTACTATCCTCATCAGGAAAACCCACCATAATATCAGTGGTTATGGCTATATCCGGTATCGTTTCTTTTATCAGGGATATTTTTTGGTAAAAAATCGAGGTATCATAAGGACGATTCATAAGATCAATAATTTTGTCATCACCGCTTTGTAGAGGAATATGTAGGTGATGACAAAATTTAGAATAGTTTTTAAAAGTATCTAATAATTCATTATCGATGTCTATTAATTCTATTGAACTTAAACGAATTCTTTTTATTCCTTCAAAGTTACCAATCAGAGAAATTAATTTTGCTAAATTTATTTTCCCTTTATTTATATCCCTACCGTATGTACCTAAATTAATTCCTGTGAGGACTACTTCTTTAACTCCATTATTGCCTAAATTAGAAACTTCTTCTAATATATCTTTTACATGTCTACTCCGAGCAGGGCCTCTGACATAGGGAACTTTACAGTAAGTACAGAATCTATTGCAGCCATCTTGTATTTTTAGCCAGGCACGGGTATGCAGGCTACTCGATTTGTTTTTAAGAACATTATCATATTTTTTTAGATATTTTGCAGGCTTAACCCTGATAACCGTATCATGGAAATCTATTTTCTCTAATTGTTTTAAAATATCATTTTTTTCTCCATTCCCTGCTATCAGACTTATCCCTTCTATTTTTTTTAGATCTTTATAATTAGATTGTGCATAGCAACCGGTTACAATTATTTTTGATTTTCCATTTTGGCGGATAGCTTTTCTAATCATCTGCTTAGATTTTCTATCTGCTTCTTGAGTGACAGTACAAGTATTTATTATGTATATATCAGCAATTTGCTGAAAATCTACTATTTGAAAGCCCCTATCCTGGAGATAATTGATAATACTTTCTGTCTCGTATTGATTTACTTTACATCCGAGTGTTTTAAGGGCAACTTTGATAATAAATGCCTCCTTAAAATTAGTTAGTTAGTTTGTTAGTTTGTTAACTGGTTAGTTGATTGAGGAAATAGAATTAATATTAGTATCGAGTTATGTAGATTTTATTTCTTATTTTGTCATTGCGAGGGAGTAAAGCGACCGAAGCAATCCCATTATATTATATAACTACTATTCGCAATGACATGTATTATAATTTATCATACAAATCTTTCCATTCTGGATTAATTCACGTAATTAATTTAACCTTCTTAGTCCTTGGACCTGCTTTTATTTGTTTTTCTCTTGAAATGGCATTTTCTGGATCATTATATATTTCAAAAAATATTAATTTATTGATATTATAGTTTTTTGTAAATCCATCAATTACTTTTTCTTTATGTTCCCAAATTCTTTTCTTTAAATCGCTGGTAACTCCAGTATATAAAACAGTATTTATCTTATTAGTCATTATGTAAACATAATATTGCTTCCTATCAAAAGGGATTGCCACGGCTTCGCCTCGCAATGACAGAAGAATTCGAAAACATTTTGGGGTTTTGAAAACTGATTTTTTTACGAGATACGATTCACGAGATACGAGATACTATTCATTCTGTCCAAAAGCATTTTTTATTTTCGCAAAAATACCTTTTTCTCCTAATTTCTCCAAATCTTCTCCATCTAATTTTGCATATTCTAATAATAAATTTTTTTGTTTATCATTCATCTTTTTAGGTATTTCTACTATAATTTTAATATATTGATTTCCTCGATGCTGGGTTCCAATTTTAAATATTCCTTTCCCTCTAAGTCTAAAGACACTATCCGGTTGAGTACCGGCAGGAATTTTTAGTTTCGCCTTTTCTTCCAGGGTAGGAACAGTAGTTGTTCCTCCCAATGCGGCTTTTACAAAACTAATTGAATGAGTACAACTAATATCAACCCCTGTACGTTTAAATATTTTATGGGGCTTTACGTATAAAACGATGTATAAATCACCAGAAGTTCCACCTCTTTCTCCCGGTTCTCCCATTCCAGATATTCGTAATTTATGGCCGGTATCCACACCAGCGATAATCTTCACTTTTACTATTTTGTTTTTCTTTACTTTCCCTGTACCTCTACAATTGGTACATACATCCTTTATTATTTTTCCTTCGCCTCCACATCGAGGGCAAGTGTTTATATTAACAAATTTGCCAAACATGGTACTTTGAGTGCTTTTGATCTCACCCGTACCATGGCAATCAGGACAGGTCTGGCGAGAAGTCCCGGGTTTGGCTCCGCTTCCTTTGCACGCTGAACAAGTTTCCCAGCTTGGTACTTTTATTTTAGTTTCCGTACCAAAGGCAGCATCTTCGAATTTTATTTCTAAATTATATCTTAAATTAGCTCCTCTTTGAGAACGTGATCCTCCCCCACTTCCTCGAGTTCTTGCTCCAAAGAAAGAATCAAAGATATCACCAAAATCTCCGAAGTTACCGAAATCAGAAAAACCTCTTCCCTGAGAATCAAATCCTCCCATGCCTTCGGCTGAACCAAATTGATCGAATCTTGCTCTTTTTTCCGGGTTACTAAGCACTTGATAGGCCTCATTGATTTCTTTAAATTTCTTTTCAGCGTCACCATCAGTTGAATTTCTATCTGGATGGTATTTAAGGGCAAGTTTTCTATATACTTTTTTTATTTCCTCAGGGGTAGCGTCTTTTTTCACTCCTAAGATTTCATAGTAATCTCTTTTTGTCAATTAATGTTTCCTTCTTTCCTCGTATCTCGTATTGTGCAATAGTTAATCAGTTACCCTGTTTACCAGAATAAAAGCGTATCTCGTATCTCGTGAA